>JAPKHB010000170.1 GCA_026647295.1 Planctomycetota bacterium
GCGCGCGCGGGGGCGGGCCGAAGTCGGCGCGGGTGAGCACTCCATCGGCGTTGCGGTCCATCCGGGCGAAGGCCTCGTCGGAGCGGCGGTACTCGCCGCGCAGGATCACGCCGTCCTGGTTGGCGTCGTACTTCTCGAGCAGGAGGTCCCAGAGGGTCTCCGGCTCCTTGTCGTCGGCGGCCCGGGCGTCGGCCGCGCACAGCGCGAGCGCGAGCAGGGCCCCGAGCAGGGCGGTAAGGCAGCGCATGGTCGGCGTCTCCTTGCGAGGGACAGCCCCTCGACGCGCGCCATCCTCTCCCGGGCGCCTGAAGGAAATCTGTATGCGTTCAGGGGTCGGAGGTCCGGACGTGCGGCACGCCCGGAGGACGCCGAGGGCCCGGAGACGGTGCAGGATCCCGGCATCGCAGGGAACGGCGCCGCGCCGGACGCACCGGGCGAGTTCGAGGGGGCTGTACGGGCGTACGGCTGGCCCCGCCCGCCAGCCTTCAGGTCTGCGCAAGGGCTTTCGGACAGGGTGCCAGCGTGCCCACGGCCTCGCCCGGTAGACTCTCCGACCCGATGGCCCCCCCGACCACCGCGCGCGTGCTGCTGGTGGAGGACGACGAGGCCCTCGGACGCCAGGTCGTGATGCACCTGGCCCGGGCGAACTTCGACGTCGAGTGGGTCCGCGACGGAGATCGGGCCCTGGCGACCGACCCCGCGGGCTTTGACCTCGTGATCCTGGACCTGATGCTCCCGGGCGCCTACGGCCTGGACGTGCTCAAGCACTGGCGCCGGCGCGCCGACACGCCCGTGCTCATCTTGAGCGCCCGGAACGACACCCCGGACAAGGTCCGGGCCCTCGAACTGGGCGCGGACGACTTCGTGACCAAGCCCTTCTGGCCCGAGGAACTGCTCGCGCGCGTGCAGGCGCGGCTGCGCCGCCCCTTGCTCGAGCGCACGGGCCGCCTGCGCGTCGGCGCGCTCATCCTGGACCTGGAGGGCCGCACCGTGACGACGGGCGGCGACCCCGTGCCGCTCACGCGCGTCGAGTTCGACCTGCTTGCGGCGCTGGCGCGTCGGCGCGGGGCCGCGGTGCCGCGCGGCTGGCTCGTGGACCACGTGCTTGACCCGGAGCGCGACGGCACGGAACGCACGCTGGACGTACACGTGTCGCGCCTGCGCAAGAAACTCGGCCCGGCCGGCGCGCAGATCAGCACGGTCTGGGGGGTGGGCTACCGCCTCGAGGGGAAGAGCGCCCCGTGAGCCTGCGGCTGGGGCTGGCGATCCGCGTGGGGCTCGCCGCGCTGGCCCTCCTCGCAGGGCTGTGGTGGCTGCACGGGCGCGTGCGCGAAGAGGGCCTGGACGAGTCGCTGCGCAGCTTCGCCGTCACGTGGATGGAGGCCGGGGGGCGCGCCCGGTGCGAGGCCGACCCCGAGCGCTTCGTGGTGGACACCATCGCGCCCCCGCCCCGGCGGGGGCCGCCACCCCCGGACGCCGAGGGGGACCTGCCCTGGCCGGGGCCGGGACCCGGGCCACGCCCCCACCGCCGCCCGGGCGCCGGGCCCGGACCGGGACCCGGCGGCCCGCCGGGCCCGCCGGGCCCGCCGGGGGGCGCGGGCTTCTTGCCCGGCCCCCGGCCACCGCCGCCGGGCCGCGTCGCGCCCGGCACGCGGCTTTGGGCCTACGGCGCGGACTTCGGCTCGCGCAACCCCGCCGCCCCCCGGCTCCCGGAGGCGCTCACGCAGCCGCTTCGGGCCGGCGCGGGCCACGCCGGCGTGGATGCGGAGGTGGAGGGACGCCCCGGGCGCCGGCTCCTGGTCCGCATGGCGTGGAACGAGGGTCCCTGCGCCTTGGTGCTGGTCGAACGGGCCTACCCGGAGCCGGCGGACGCCGAACGCACGCTGCTGCTCGGGGCCGCGGCGCTCGTCGTCGGCCTGCTGCTCGCCATGCTGATCGCCGCGGGCCCCCTCGTGCGCCGGATCCGGCGCATGACGCAGGAGGTCGCCCGCTCGGCGCGCGAGGGCTACGCGACGCCCGTGACCGTGGAGGGCTCCGACGAGATCGCCGCGTTGGCCCGGGCGTTTGACGAGGCGCACCGCGCCGTGCGCGCGCAGGTCGCGCGCGCCGAGGAGCGCGAGCGCTCGCTGCGCGCCTTCGTCGCCAACACGACCCACGACACGATGCTCCCCCTCACGGTGCTGCAGGGCCACCTGACCGCGCTCAAGGCGCGCGGGGCGGATGGCCCGACCGCCCCCCCCGGCGGGGCGCCGGAGGCGGAGGGGGCGCCGGCGGGGCCCGCGGCGTCCGACGCGATCCTGCTGCGCCAGGCGCTCGAGGAAGCCCACTACCTGGGCTGCATCCTGGGCAACCTCGCGGCGGCGGCCAAGCTCGAGGCCGGCGACGTGCACCTGGCCCTCGCCCCGGTGGACCTCGAAGCCCTCGTGGGGCGGGTGCGCGCGCGCCACCTTCCCATCGCGCGGTCGGCGGGCGTCACGCTGGAGGACGTGCTGCCCCCGGAGCCCGTGCGCGTGCTGGGCGACGTCACGCTGCTCGAACAGGCCGTGAGCAACCTGGTCCACAACGCCGTGCGCTACTCCGACCCGGGGGGGCGCGTCGCGATCGTGTTGGAGGCGCCGCGCGCGGCGCCGCGCTTTTCGCTGCGCGTGGTGGACGAAGGTCCGGGGCTCTCGGCCGCGGAGTTGGCCCGCGCGACCGAGCGGCACTTCCGGGGGCGCGCGGCGCGCACGCGGGCGCAGGACGGCGCCGGGCTCGGGCTCTGGATCGCGCGCGACGTGGCCGAACGCCACGGGTTTGGCTTCGAATTGCGCTCGCCCGCCGACCTGGGCGAGGGGCCGCCCCGCGGGCTCGAGGCGCGCCTGTCCGGGCCGCGCCTCGGGGACGGCCCATCCGCCGCGCCCCCGGCCCCCCCGGCGGAGCCGGGGCGGGCGCCGCCCGCCGGCGGTCAGTAGGGGCGCTCGCGCGTGCCGCGATCCTCGGCCTCGCGGCGCAACTGGTCGAGCACGCCGTGCTTGAGCATCTGGGCCTCGGTGCTGGTCGGGTACTCGACGTAGATGCGGCGGGCCAGGTCGTGGGCCGTCTGCAGCTCGCCGCGCTGGCGTTCGAGTTGGGCCAGGCGCCAGAGCCAGGACGCGGAGATGCGCCCGCCGGGCTGCTCGGAGGCGTAGCGCTCGAGGCGCTCCAACTCGGGGGCGGCCTCTTCCTGGCGGCCCTCGTCCAGCAGCACCTCGGCCAGGACCAGGCGGGCCTTGGCGGCGTCGTCCCGCAGGCCCTGGGCCTCGTAGTACTCGAGCAGGCGCCGGGCGCGCCCGCGCAGTTCGGCCCGCCGCTCGGCGCTGTCGAGGTCGGAGCCCAGGTGCTGGCGCTCGATGCACACCAACCGCAACTCCCGGCGCGCGGCGTCGGCCGTGCCCGGCTCGCGCGCCACCAGGCCGCGCAGCAGGACCACGGCCCGGCCCCAGGCGCCGGAGCGGTGGTAGAGGCTCGCGAGTTCCTCCTCGACGCCGGGGTCCGGGTCGCGCAGCAGCGACGCCTCCAGGGCGTCGATCGCCTCGGGCCAGCGTTCCTGGCTCGCCAGCAACCGTCCGCGTTCCAGGAGCGAAGCACGGTCCGAGGTGCGCTCGAGCGCCGCCAGCCGTTCCTGCTCGCGCTGCGCGCGCTCGCGCGCGGCCTCCAGCAGGCCCACCAGCTCGAAGAGCGAGAGTTCGTGCGCCAGGCGGTCGATCGGCTCGGCCTCCATGCTGTAGCCGGGGTAGAGGCCGGCGTGCTGGCGGTGCAGGACGCCGCGCTCGGGCGTGAGGATCAGCAAGGCCGGGAGCACCTTGACGCCCCAGGCACCCACCCGTTCGCGGTCCTCGGCGGGCAGGTCGGGGGTGTCCAGGCGGACCTTGTAGGGCACCGCGTGCTCGAGCAGGCGCCGGGCCTCGGGCCCTTGGAAGAGTTGGCGGTCCATCAACGCGCAGGGCGGACAGTGGCGGGGATCGGTTCCGAGGTAGGCCAGGATCACCCGGCCCGTGCCGCGCGCGAGGGCGGCGGCGGCCTCGAACGAGGTCAACCAGGGGAGTTCCCCCCCGCGGGACTGGTCCAGGGGCGAAGGGGCCAGGGCGTCCGCGCGGGCGGCCGGGTCGGGCGCGCCTTGCGGGGGGGACGCGGCGGGCTCGGGCGCGTCCGCAAGGGTCGCCGAACTTGCGGCCGGGACGGCCGGGTCCGCGCGGTCGTCAGGCGCCTTGCGCAGGGCGAGGCCCAAGGCCGCACCGGCTCCGAGGCCGAGCAGCGCGAGCCAGAGCCAGGACTTCCGGAACCGCGTGCGCATCCCGCATCCATCGCCGAGGAGGCGCCGTAGTGACGCACCAGTCGAGCCGCGCGTTCGTGCTTTCCCCCGGGGTGGGGCGGGCGCCGGCGCGCACGCGCGACGCCGGCCCGACCGCAGCGCGGCAACCCGGTTTCCGCTTTCGGGTCCTGCCCGGCGCGAACCGCGGGGCGCGGTCCAGGACTCCGGCAACTGCGCTGCCAATGCGCCGCGGGCGAAGGGCCGGGGCTTGCGCCGCCTACCCGCCCGGAAAGAGCCGGTGCCAGGCGTAGGCGAAGAGCACGAGGTCGGCCACCGCGTGGGACACCCACGCCGCGCGCAGCGAACCCGTGCGCAGGTAGAGCGCGGCCCAGACCCCACCGGCGAGGAAGGTCCCGGCCCCGGCGAGGAGCGCGGCCGCGGGGCCGGCGTAGGCGGCCACGGCGACGACGTGGTGGACGGAGAAGAGCAACGCGGCGGCCAGCACGCCGCCCGTCCGCCCGAGGAGCAGGGCGCACTGGCGCATCGCAAACCAGCGCCACACGTACTCTTCGAGCAGCGAGTTGCCCAGCGCCCACCAGGCCGCGGCGAGCAGGAAGCGCGCGGGGCTCCCTAGCCCGGCGCGCGCAAGCGCCTCGCGCAGCCGGTCGGAATCCAGGAGCGCCCCGCCCAGGAGGAACAGGCCGGCGGCCAGGCCCCCGCCGAGGACGAGCCCCGTGACCAGCGCGGGGCGCCACCAGCCCGGGCGCGGGGTCGGGGAAGGCAGGGCCCCGCGGGCCACACGGCGGGTCCAGACCCAGGGCAGGATCAGCACCCAGGCCTTGAGCAGCCCGTAGGCCACCTGGCCCCCGGGCCCGGGGGCTACGTGCAGGGCGAGGTACACGCCGAGGGTGGGCGCGGGGACCAGCAGGACAAGCGCAAGGAACGCCTGGCGGCGGGGCGGGCAGGGGCGCTCCACCACCCTACTCGCCGCGCCGCTCGCGCTTGCGGTCCGAGGCCCGGCGCTTTTCGGCGAGCCGCCGTTCGCGCGCGCCGCGGCTCGGGCGCGTCGGCCGGCGCGGCCGCGGGCGGGCGAGCGCCCCGCGCAGCAGCCGCGCGAGCCGATCGAGCACCTCGGCGGCGTTGCGCCCCTGGTCGCGGTGGCGCTCGCAGGTGAGCACGAGGTCGCCGCCGGTCGTAAGGCGGGAGGCGAGGCGCTCGCGCACCCGGGCCTTGGCCTCCTCGTCGAGCGCCGCCGACGCGGCCAGGTTCCAGCGCAGCACGGCCTTGGTGGCCGTTCGGTTGGTGTGCTGGCCCCCGGGGCCGGAGGAGCCGGCGTAGGAGAGCGCGAGTTCGCGGGCGGGAATGGCCACGCGGTCCGTCACCTCGAGCCGGGACGGCCGCCGTGCCACCGCCCTACCGCCCGCGCTGGCACTCGTGCAGGACCTTCCCGCAGCGGATGCAGCGGTTGATCACGCACAGGCCCACCTGCGGCAGGCCGTCCACCAGACGCTGGTAGGAGTGAACGCCCGCCTGCTCGTAGACGTGGCGGCACTCGCCGGTCGGCGAGGTCACGGCCTGAAGCGCCGTGCGCGGCTGCGTGGTGTCGATGCGCTCGCGCGTGACGATGGTGCCGCCCTCGGCGGCGTCGCCGGCGGGGCCGGCGGGGCCGGCGCAGGCCGGCGCGCCAAGGAGCAGCAGCAAGGCGGCCAGCCGGGCGCCGGTTCGGGGGGGACGCATGCGGGCCCGATCGTACGCGGACCGCGCCCGAGCCCCCCCGCCCAAGTGGGCGGAGCCGGGTCGCACCCGTTGGGCCGCGCCGGGAGGCCCGCCGAACGGTCCTGTGGAGCCCCCGGCCAGGCGCGGGTTGCCCGGCGTTCGCCCGCGCCCGGGTCGGCGGGGGGGAGGGAAGGTCGCCCGCGGGCCTCGAATGATGCACCGGAGGCTGGCTCCGTACGGTCAATCGAGGGGGGGGTGCGTACAGTGCGGGCGATGGAGTCCACCCCGGCCCGCACGCAGGCCCGCGCGGCGCTCGCCCGGCGGGGCGTCGAGATCCTCTTCGAGGACAACCATCTGCTCGTCGTGGCCAAGCCGGCGGGGCTGCTGGCCCAGCCCGGGCCGCCGGGCGCGGACAGCCTGCCCCGCCTGATCGAGGCCTACCGGCGCGCGGCGGAGGCCAAGGCCGGGCGCGCCTACGTCGGGCTCGTGCACCGCCTGGACCGCAACGCCTCCGGGGTGCTCGTCCTGGCGCGCACCTCCAAGGCGGCCGCGCGCCTGGCGGCGCTGTGGCGGGCGCGGGACCCGCGCCTGGAGAAGGACTACGTCGCCTGGGTGGCCGGCCACCCGCCGGCGGGACGCCACGTGCTCGAGGATCGACTCGTGCGCGCCGGCGGCGTCACGCGCCGGGCGGCGCCGGGCGCGGAGGGCGCGCGGGTTGGCCGACTCGCCGTGGAGGTCGAGGCCGTGGGCCCCGCAGTGGCGCGCGTCGCGGTGACGCTGCACACCGGCGTGGCGCACCAGATCCGGTGCCAGCTCGCGCTGTTCGGGCACCCGATCCTCGGGGACCCGAAGTACGGGGGCCCGCCGGCGGAGCGGCTCGCCCTGCACGCCCGGCGGCTGCGCCTCCCGCACCCGGTCAGCGAGGCGCCGCTCACGTTCGAGGCGCCGCTCGACGCGGCGCTGGTGCGCCTGGACCGGGCGCTGGCTCCCCGGCTTTCCTGACGCCCCTTGCGCGGGCAGGGGACGATTCCGGCCCGGAGGCCCGCATGAGCCCGCACGCAGAGTTGGACGGACGCATCGCGCTGGTGACCGGCGCCTCGTCGGGCATCGGGCGGGCCATCGCGCTCAAGCTCGCGGCGCTGGGCGCCCGCGTGGCGCTCACCGGCCGGCGGGTCGCCCCGCTGGAGGCGGTCGCCGACGAGGTGCGCGCGGCGGGCGGGCAGGCGCAGGCCATCGCCGGCGACGTGCGCGACGAGGTGCACGCCGACGCCGCCGTGGAGGAGACGGTCCGGGCCTTTGGGGGCCTGGACATCCTCGTGAACAACGCGGGCGTGATCGGCGCCGGGCCGGTCGAGGCCCTGGCCACCGAGGAGTGGGAGCGGGTGCTCGGCACCGACCTGACCGGGGCCTTCTTCTTCGCCCGGGCGGCGATTCCCTGCCTCAAGCGCCGGCGCGGCGCTTCGATCGTCAACATCAGCAGCGTCACCGGGCGCCGGCCCTACGCCAACCTCGCCGCCTACTGCGTGGCCAAGGCGGGCCTGGACATGCTCACCGAGTGCCTTGCGCTGGAACTCGCCCCGCACGGGGTCAGGGTCAACGCCATCAACCCCGGGGTGGTGGTGACCAACCTGCACAAGGCCTCCGACACGGTGAGCGACTACGACGCCTTCCTCAAGCGCTCCGAGCAGACGCACCCGCTGGGGTTCGTGGGCGCGCCCGAGGACGTCGCCGAGCTCGTGGCCTTCCTGGTCTCGCCGCGCAGCCGCTGGATCACCGGCGGGCTCATCCCGCTGGACGGGGGGCGCGCGCTCACCTCCTTGCGCTGACCCGCCGCGTACCCGTTCAGCCCCTTCGACCTCGGGCGGCACGTCCGGCGCGGGAGCCCTCCCTGCGATTGCGGGATCCGGCGACCATTCGTGCGCCATCGGCGCGCCCGGAGGGGCGCGGGGGGGTGCAGGGGGGGTGCGCGCAGCACCTCCCCTGTCAAGACAAGGCAC
>JAPKHB010000171.1:0-6873 GCA_026647295.1 Planctomycetota bacterium
GGGGGGCGGGGGGCGGGGGACATCGGCCTACTCCCGGGCCCAGTTGACGGCGCCCTTGCGCATCACGTACCACCAGCCCAGGAGCAGGATGCCGATGAAGAGCAGCATCTCGAAGAAGAGGAAGGCGGGCATCTGCTGGAAGTACACCGCCCAGGGGTAGAGGAACACCACCTCGATGTCGAAGAGTACGAAGAGGATGGCCACCAGGTAGAACTTCACGCTGAAGCGCTGGTGGGCCTCGCTCAAGGGGGGCATCCCGCACTCGTAGGCGGCGTCCTTGACCGGGTTGGAGGGGGCCTTCTTGCCCAGCACGAAGGACAAGCCGAGGTTGAGGGCGGCAAAGAGCAGGGCGAAGACGAGCATCACCAGCACCGGCACGTACTCGGCCATGTCCGCCGACGCCGCAAGGGGCGCCGCGCCCAGCGGACCGGGGCCCAGGGGGCCGACCAGGGAGGAGAGGACGCTCACGCCGGGCACTCCGCTACGGGGGGCCCCCATTCAACCCAGCCCCGCCCCCGGGCGCGAGGGAATGCCACCCCCGCAGGCGAGAACTTGCATTCTACAATTGATCGCGGCCCGCTGCGCCCCGGCTACTCCGGGCGCACGACCGGGCGCAGGGTGAGCCGCCGGGCCTCGCCCGTGGCGCGGTCCAGTTCCCACCAGCCCCCGGCGTCCAGCCGCCCGAAGTCCGTCGCCTCCCGCTCGATCCCCGGCCACACCACCCGCACCCGCGCGCCCGCTTCGGCCCCGAGGCCGAAGTGCAACCGGGGGTCGTCCGTGCCCAGGAAGGACGTGAGCCGAAGGACGGGCTGGCGGAAGGTGCGCGCCCCCACCGTGACCTCGACCACGGCGCCCAGGGCGTCGCGGTTGCGTCCGGGCTGGCGCAGCGAGAGCTTGATCCAGCCGTGGCCGGCCGGGTCGGCCTCGTTGCGCAGGAGGGTCGGCCGGTCGTTCATGTTGAGCACGACGAGGTCCATGCGCCCGTCGTTGTCGAAGTCCCCGAACCCCGCCTGGCGCGAGCACTTGAGCACGGCCGTCCCGTCGCCCGCCTCCAGGTGGGCGGGGTCGACCCCCGCGGCGGCCTTCTCCTGGGCCTTGCGGCCCACCTCGCGGTAGCCCATCGCCTCCCCCGGCTCCACGCACTCCATGACCGTGTTGTACTGCTCGTAGGTGCTGCCCGTGAGGCGGAACAGGTCGATCTCCTTGTACACGTGGCCGTTGGCGACGAAGAGGTCCAGGTCGGCGTCGTTGTCCAGGTCGTACCAGCCGGCCCCCCAGCTCAGGTCGTAGAACACCACGCTGCTCATCAGGGGCAGGCCGCGGTCGGTGAAGAAGTAGCGCGTCTCGTCGCCGGGCACCCGCTGGCCCAGGTAGATGTTGTTGTAGTCGTGGCTGAAGTTCGTGACGAAGATGTCGAGCCGCCCGTCCTGGTCCAAGTCGGCCGCGCACGCGCCCATGCTGGCCTGCGCCACCAGGTTGTGGCCGTACTTCACGCCCAGGCTCGTGGAGGTGTCGCGGAAGCGCACGCGGCCCTCGGCGTCGCGGTGCTGCTGCCACATGAAGTTCTCCTCCGAGTCGTTGGCGCAGTACACGTCGAGCAGGCCGTCGTCGTTGAAGTCGAACATCAGGCAGGTGAAGGCGTAGCGGGCCACGGGCGGCACGAGGCCCCAGGTCTCGGTCACGTCCTCGAAGGTGCCGTCCTCCCGCTGCCGGTACATCGTGTCGTGCAGGCCCTGGAGCCCGATCGGGCCGCAGTAGGCCCGGATGCTGCGCCAGCGGCACTGCCGGCCGCTGATCGCCTCCACGGGCGTCCCCTCGGGGTAGCCCTGGGCCCGGCGCTGCTTGTCGACCTCCACGGCGGGGTCCGCGTAGGCGGCCACGTACAGGTCCAGGCGGCCGTCGCCGTCCACGTCGCCGACCGCCGCGCACGTGGACCAGGTCCAGGGCTTGCCCGCCACCCCGACCCGCTCCGCGACGTCGGTGAAGGTGCCGTCGCCGTTGTTGCGCCACAGGCGGTCCGGGCCGAAGTTGCTCACGAACAGGTCGGTCCAGCCGTCGCCGTCGTAGTCAAAGGCCGTGACGCCGAAGGACCAGTTGGCGTCCGCGACCCCGGCGCTTCGGGCCACGTTCGTGAACGTGCCGTCGCCGTTGTTGCGCCAGAGCTGGTCCTCGAACACCTCGGGGCGCGGCGACTTGGGGACCAGCAGCGGGCGCAGGCGCCGGGTCTCGGGGTCGAGTTCGTGCTTCAGCACGTAGTTGCTGAACACGTCGCCGTCGGGGACGTACAGGTCGAGGAAGCCGTCGTTGTCCAGGTCGAACCAGGCCGAGCCCGGGCCGACGGCCTCGAGCAGGAACTCCTTGACCCCCGCGCGGCCGGAGTGGTTGACGACGTCCAGGCCCGCGCGCTCGGACACGTCCGTGAGCCGGATGCGCGTGGGGCCCACGCCGGCGTAGCGGGAGGGTTCCGTGCGGGAGCGCTCGATCAGGTCGGCGTACTCGGCGGTGGTCGTGGTGCCCACCGTCGCCGGCTCGCGCCCGGCGCCCCCCCCGTCCTCGCCCCCGCACGCGCAGAGGCAGAGGAGGAGGCAGGCGGCCAGGGGGCGCAGGCGCGGCATCGGGGGCTCCGGGGGGGCGCCCGGCGGCGGGGCCGGACGCAGGGACGCGCCGGACGCAACGGACCGGGGCGCCGGATCATCCCACGGGATCAGCCTTCCGTGGACGCCTCGCGGGGCCGCGGCGGGGGCCCCCCGGGCGCCCGTTCGACGGGCGGCCGGGCGCCGGGCACGGGCAGGTAGATGGGCAGCAGGGCGGCCCGCACGTCCTCGAGCGCGTGGCGCACGAGGTGCACCTGAAGGGCCTTGAGGACCTCCGGGGGGACCTGCTCGAGGTCGGCCTCGTTGGCCGCCGGCAGGAGCACCGTGCGGATCCCGGCCCGGTGGGCCGCGAGCAGCTTCTCCTTGATGCCCCCCACGCGCAGCACGCGCCCCTTGAGGGTGATCTCGCCGGTGAGGGCCACGTCGGCGCGCACGGGCCGTTCGGTGAAGAGGCTGGCCAGGCACACGGCCATGGTGACCCCGGCGCTCGGGCCGTCCTTGGGGATCGCCCCTTCGGGCACGTGCAGGTGCACGTCGCTGGTCTCGAGTTCCCGCGCCGGGACGTCCAGGTCGTGGGCCACCGAGCGCAGCCAGGTCCAGGCCGCCTCGGCGCTCTCGCGCATCACCTCCCCGAGCCGGCCCGTCACCCGGATGGCGCCCTTTCCGGGCACACGGGTGGCCTCGAAGTAGAGCAGGTCGCCGCCGGCCGGGGTCCAGGCGAGCCCCGCCGCCACCCCCACCACCGGCTCGCGGGCGCGGCCGGTGGGCGCGTGGGGCGGCGCCCCCAGCAGCCGGCGCACCGCCGCGGGGTCCACGGTGAGCCGCCGGCGGACCCGGGGGCCCCCGGTGGCCAGTTCCAGCGCCCGGCGCCGGGCGATGCGGGCCAGCCGGCGCATCAGTTCGCGCACGCCCGCCTCGCGCGTCCAGCCCTCGATCAGGGCCCCGAGGCCCGCGTCGGTGAAGCGCAGCGTGCGGGGCGAAAGCCCGCTGTCGGCCAGCACCTTGGGGAGGAGGTGCCGGCGGGCGATCTCGAGCTTCTCGAGCGGCGTGTAGCCGGACAGGGTCACCACCTCCAGGCGGTCGCGCAGGGCGGCGGGGACGTCCTCCAACACGTTGCCCGTGCAGACGAAGAACACCCGGGAGAGGTCGAACGGCAGGTCCAGGTAGTGGTCGAGGAAGGCCGCGTTCTGCTCGGGGTCGAGCACCTCGAGCATCGCGCTGCTCGGGTCGCCGCGGGCGTCGGAGCCCATCTTGTCGATCTCGTCGATCACGAACACCGGGTCGCGGGCCCGGACGCGCTTGAGCGCCTGGAGCAACTTGCCGGGCATCGCGCCCACGTAGGTGCGCCGGTGCCCCTTGATCTCGGCCTCGTCGTGCATCCCCCCCACCGACAGGCGCACGAACTCGCGGCCCATGGCCTCGGCGATGCTGCGGCCGAGGCTGGTCTTGCCCACCCCGGGCGGCCCCACCAGGCACAGCACCGACGCCCGCGCCTCGTCGCGCAGCCGGCGCACGGCGAGGAACTCCAGGATGCGCTCCTTCACCTCCTCCAGCCCGTGGTGGTCGCGGTCCAGGATGCGGCGGGCGCGGCGCAGGTCGATCGGCTTGCGCGCGGGCACGGTCCAGGGCAGGTCCAGGATCCAGCCCACGTAGGTGCGCACCACCTGCGACTCGGCCGACGCCCCGGACATGGTCGCCAGCCGGTCCACCTCGCGCCGGGCGGCCTCGGCGACCTCCGCCGGCAGCCCCGCGGCGGCGATGCGCTCGCGCAGGTCCAGGATCTCGGCCTCGCCGTCGCCCTCGAGCCCCAACTCGCGCCGGATCGTGCGCAACTGGGCGCGCAGCAGGTGCTCGCGCTGGTTCTGTTCGATGTCCTTCTTGACCTTGCGCGCGACGTCGGCTTCGACCTCGACCCGCGCGATGGCCTCCTGGAGCGCGTCCTCCACGATGCGCAGGCGCTCGCGGGCGTCCTCCGTGGCGGCGATCACGGCCTTGAGCGGGAGCGGGAAGCGCACGTGGGCCGCCACGAGGTCGGCAAAGCGTCCGGCGCCCGAGATGTTCATGCGCAGGATGTTCACCATCTCCGACGGGTAGCCGCCCTCGGAGCGCACCAGTTGGTCCACCATCTCCATCGAGCGGTAGATCATCCCGTCCACGTCGGTGCCGCGGGGTTCCCGCTCTTCGACCTCCTCGATGCGGAAGCGGAAGTACGGGCGCGTCTGGACGACCTCCCGGAGCCGGATGCGCCGCAGCCCCTGGAACACGACCTGCACCGTGTCGTTGGGCATGCGCATGCGGTGGATCACGCGGCAGGCGACCCCGACGGGCAGGAAGTCGTCCTCGTCCTCGACGATCTCGGCGTCGCGGTCGCGCGGCAGCAGGCAGGCCACGATCTCGGCGTCCCCGGCGTGGGCGTGGATCATCTCGAGGCTGCGGGCCTGGTCGACCTGCACCGAGACCACGTCGAAGGGGAACACGACCGTGGAGCGCAGGCACATCCCGGGCAGCACCTCCGGGATCGGCGTGTGTTCCTGGGCAGGGGCGGGGCCGGCCATGGCGCCGACCAGCCTACCGGCCGGGGGCCCGCCGGCCGGGCCGCGGGCCCCGTGCGGCGCCCGGGGCGGCGCCGCCTACCCTGGCCGGCGTGCAGCCCGCCGAAGCCCGCTTCCTCGCCTCCGCCGAAGGGGCCCGGCTCCTTGCGGCCGCGCGGAGCCTGCGCGACCAGCCGGTGCACCGGCGCGCGGCGGCGCTTCGGGGCCTGGCGGACGCCGAGCGCGCGCGCTGGGCGCTGCGCCAGGACGGGCTGCGCGCGCGGGCGGCCGCGCGCATCCCCGCGGCCGAGCGCCTGCTCTTCGAGCCCGACGCACTCGAGCAGGCGAGCGCGTGGGCGGTGGCCACGGAGCGCGCCCGACGCTGGCCCGGCCCGCCCGACGCGCTGCTGCTCGACCTCGGGGCCGGTTGTGGCGTCGACGCGCTGGCCGCCGCCGCGGCCGGGCGCCGGGTGCGCGCCTACGAGCGCGATCCGGTGCGCGCCCTGCTGCTCGCCCACAACGTCCGCGCGCTCGGCCTCGAGGCGCGCGTCGAGGTCGTGGCGGACGACCTGGGCCGGGCGCCGCCCGCCCCGCTCGCCTTCCTGGATCCCGACCGCCGCCCGGGCGGGAGCCGCCGGCGCCGCGCCGCGGAGTCCGCCCCCCCGAGCGCCGCGTGGGCGCGGATCCTCGCGCCCCACGGCGCGGCGATGGTGAAGGCGGCGCCCACCGACCGGACCCTGGGGGCCCTGGGCGTCCCCCTCGAGGTCGTCTCGCTCGCGGGCGCGGCCCGCGAGACCCGGCTCTACTTCGGCGGGTGGGAGGCGCGGCCGCCGCGCCGCGCGCTCGCCCTTCCGTCCGGGCTCTTCGTCGCGGGCGAGGGCGGGCCGCCGCCGCCTTCGCGTGCGCCCGAACCCGGGCTGTGGCTGCTGGACCCCGACCCGGCCGTGCGCCACGCGGGCCTCGTCGGCGACCTCGCCCACCAGCGCGGCCTCGCCCCGCTGGCCCCGGACCTGCCCTACCTGCTCGGCGCCAGTCCCCCGGCGGGCTGCCCGGGCCACTGGCTCCCGATCGAGGCCTGCCTTGCGCCCCGCGCCGTGGCGGCCTGGCTGCGGGCGCGCGAGGTGGGCGCCGTGGAGGTGCGCGCCCGCGGCTACCCGGGCCGCGCGGAGGCCTTCCGCCGCGGGCTCGGGCTGCGCGGCCCGCACCAGGCCACGCTCGTGCTCACGGCCCGGGCCGGGCGCCCGCTCGTGCTGGCGGGCCCGCTCGCCCGCACGCTCGAATGAACCTACGGAGCCAGGCTCCGGTGCATCATTCGAGGGCACTCGGTGGACGGGAATCCCGTCGCGATGCGCTCCGCGCTGCCGCGCGGACTGTGCAAGACCGGCACGCTCCTGCGTGCCGGATCTTGGCAAAGGGGGTGCTGCGCGCGGGGGGCTTGAGATCCCCGGCGCAAGGGGCGCGACATTCCCCTCGTCCATCGCCGCTCCGCGCGCGGGGCCGTGTGCCCCTTGCTCCGCGCCGCCGCGCGGACTGTGCAAGACCGGCACGCTCCTGCGTGCCGGATCTTGGCAAAGGGGGTGCTGCGCGCGGGGGGCTTGAGATCCCCGGCGCAAGGGGCGCGACATTCCCCTCGTCCATCGCCGCTCCGCGCGCGGGGCCGTGTGCCCCTTGCTCCGCGCCGCCGCGCGGACTGTGCAAGACCGGCACGCTCCTGCGTGCCGGATCTTGGCAAAGGGGGTGCTGCGCGC
>JAPKHB010000171.1:6883-7972 GCA_026647295.1 Planctomycetota bacterium
CTCCGCGCCGCCGCGCGGACTGTGCAAGACCGGCACGCTCCTGCGTGCCGGATCTTGGCAAAGGGGGTGCTGCGCGCACCCCCTCTGCACTCCCCCGCGCCCCTCACGGTGGAGCCAGGCTCCGGTGCATCATTCGAGGGCTACCGCAGCGGGAGCCCGAGGAAGGTGTCGTTGGCGGGCTTGGGCGGCGTGGGCACCCGCCCCCCGCTCTCCGGGTCCATGCCGTAGCGCGTGCGGAACTCGGCGCTGGCCTGCGGCCCCAGGAAGTAGAACTCCACCCGGCGGTTGATGAGCTGCTCGAGGTCCGGCACCGGCACGGGGTCCTTCCACTCCGCCGCGGCCAGCACGTCGGGCTGCTCGATGTTCTCGTTCACCTGGCGCTCGACGCGGGTGTCGACGCGGTAGTACCCCGCGCGGCCCGGCACGTCCTCGATGCGCAGCGTGAGCTTGTCCCGGCGCCCCTTGCCGGCGAAGGGCTGGAGCGAGATCTTCCAGCGGGTCTCGATCCGCCCGGCGTCCTCGGCCGACAGGTCCGGGTCCAGCGTGAAGCCCTGCTCGCGCACGGCCTCGACCGCCACGTCGTAGACCGCCGCCTTGCTGGGCGCCGGGAACCCGTCGCTGGTGAGGCCGGGGCTCCCGCCGCCGGTGCCCTGGCAGGCGCAAAGGGCCCCGAGCAGGAGGGGCAGCAGGCCCGCCCCGCGGGCCGCCGCGCCACGGCGGAAGGGAATCGTCTTGCGCATTGCCCCAGGGTGCCCGGAGCAGGTCACGTCCGGGTCATAGCATCTGCTCGACCTCTTCGCGCTCTCCCTCGCGCAGCAGGCCGTGGTCGACGAAGACACAGGTCAACTGCTCGCCCACGGCGCGGTTGACAAGAGCCGCAACCACCGCCGAATCGACGCCGCCGCTCAAAAAACAGCCGAGCGGAACATCGCTCGCCAGCCGGATTTGGACGGCGTCGAGGAGCGCGGGCTCCAAGGCGTCCGCCGCTTCGGCAACAGTCGCCCCTTCCGCGCGGGCAAGGCCCGCACGCTCCGGTAAACGCCAGTAGGCTTGGATCGTGAATCCGCGTTGATTCCAAATCGCCCAACT
>JAPKHB010000172.1 GCA_026647295.1 Planctomycetota bacterium
GTCTCGTTCCAGGTCGCGGCTAGCGTTGCTCGGGTGCGGCGGGTGCGGGCGGCAGGAGTGCGGCGCCGATGCGGTAGCGCGTGCCGTCGGGCGCGGCCGCCTGGACGACGCGGGCGTCAGCGGGCACGTCGTGCGGCGCAAGGCGCCACTCCACCCCGGCGCCCGTCGCCGTGAGCGTGCGGGCGAGCAGCACCCGGGCGTTGGCCCGGTGGTGGCGTTCGCGCACGATCGGGGCCTGCTCCTCGGCCGCCGCGGCGGCGGGCAGGGGCGGAAGCGCGGGCTCCTGGTCGCGAAGGCGGGCCAGGGCGAGGGTCACCAACGCGCCCGGCGCGAAGGGGCCCGGGACGCGCACCACGAGCCCGCCATCGGGTTCGCGGTGTACCGCGACCTCCAGGTCCGGCTCGGGCAGCGCGAGGAGCAGGGCCGGATCGCCGAGCACCTGGTACATCCGGGCCCCTTCGACCAGCACGTCCTCGAAGCGGGGCCCGGGCGCGAACATCGCGGTGCCCAGGGCGATCATCTGCCGCAGCGCGCCGTCGCCCTCGCCGCCAAGCACCCGGGCCTGGGCCGCCTCGATCAACGGCCCAAGGCGCGTCCCCGGGCGGGCGCGACCCAACTCGCGGGCGATCTCCTTGCCCACCAGCGTGTTCCAGGAGGGGTGGCAGATGCGGGTCGCCCCCCAGAAGGCGACCGGGCCGTGGGGTTGGGCGAGGAGCGCCTCCCCGATCCCCGCCCGCGGGTGGTCGAAGCCCGCCGTCGAGCAGGCCAGCACGAAGAGGACCGGCGGCAGTTCGGGGCTCGCGACGCGCGGCGCGTCCCGCACGTCGAGCACGCGAAAGCGGTGGGCGCCCACGCGCACCTCGTCGAACCCCTGCGTGTAGCCGTGGCCCACGTAGATCGTGAACAGGGACCCGCGGTTGAGGTCCTCGATCACGCGCTCGTTCCACTCCGGCGCCGGCCAGAAATACGGCGAGGAGGGCGCGCCGAAGGTCACCTCCACCTCGTAGGCCGCCGGGATGTCCTCGGTCAGGATGCGGCGGAACTGGGCTTCGATCCACCGGTCGACGAGTGGGCCGAAGCGGGCCTCGTTGGCCAGGAAGCGCAGCAGCCGGCGGCGCTCGTCCGCGGGGGGGGAACTCTCGTAGCGCCGCACGCGCTCCACGTACGCCTCCATCGCCGTGGCCCGGCGAAAGGGGAGCCGCCCGACGCTCACCGGCGTCGCGCCCACGCCTTCGACGTAGAGCCGGTCGGCGGCCGTCGCGCCGTTCCACGCGCTGCGGGTCATCGGCGTGGGCAGGGTCGGTTCGTCGGTGAGGTCCGTGCGGTCGTAGGTGGCGTCCCCGGCGAGGAGCAGGTACGCCAGGGGCGGCCCCGCCTGCGCGGCGCGGGCCTCGACCAGCCGGCGGATCGCGGCCGGAACCGCCTCGCCGTGGCCGAACTCGTCCACCACGGCCTGAAGGTCGACGGCGACGCTCGAAAGGCCCTGCGCGCGGCGGTGGGCCGCGAGCCGCTCGGCGGCGGGCACGAGCGCGGGCACGGCGACGATCAGGTGTTGCGCCCCGGCCACGCGCGCGAGCACGGAGCCCCCGCCCGTCGCCGGGCGCACGCCGTGCGGGGCGGCGGGGCGGCCCACGACGAGGCGCCCACCCGGGGGCGGGGGCTCGACGCACCAGGCCGCCGCCCCCTCGGCCGTCCCCTCGAGGCGCCGCCAGGACCGCGCCGTTCCGGCGGCATCCAACGCCACCGCGTATCCGCCGGCCGCCCCGCGCAGCGCGAGCGGGGCCTCGGTGAGAAGGCCGAGCAGGCCGCGCGCGGGCACGCGCGCGTGGACCGGCCCGGCGAGCGTGAGCGTGTCGAGCCAGAGGAGGCCGCGCTCTTCGGAGACGTCCCGGGGCGGCGGGGGCGGCGGGGCGGGCGAGCGATCCACCAGCGTGAGGCGGGGCGGCCCGCGTCCGAACGCCTCCGCGGGGATCTCGAACCCAAAGTGCAGCAGGCCGCCTTCGTCCACGGGGGCCTGCGCGCCGCCGTACAGCGGCTCGCCCACCGTAGGTTCGATCCGGAGTTCGAGCGCGATCGGTCCCTCGTGCGTGCGGGCCGCGCGGAGCACGAGGCGCTGCGCGCCGGCCGCCTCGGCCGGATCGGCGGCGAGGGAAAGCGGCGCCGTGGCGCCGGGCTCGAGCGCGCCGGCGAACCAATGCGGGGTGGGGCGGGCGTACAGGGCCGCCCGGGCCGCCGCCTGGGTCCCAAGGACCAGGTCCCTGGCCTCGACGACGCGTTCGGCGTGGGCCACCTCGACCGCCTCCGGACCCGGTGGGGTGGGCGCCAGCGTGCGGGCGCCGCCCTCCGCGGGGGCGGATCCGCCTGCCAGCACCTCGAAGGCCGCGCGCCGGGTGTGCGGACCGGCCACGTCCTCGGCCAGGAAGACGAGGTCCGCGCCCGGCGCGTGCGGCCAGACGGGCACCTCCCGGCCGTGGCGGCGCACCCGCAGCGCCACGGCACCAAGGCCCAGTCGCGCCAGTTCCGCCGCGGGCACGGCCACGAAGCCGTCCGCCTCCACCTCGACGAAGACCCGGCCGAGCCGGGGTTCGGCGGCGGCGGGCGGCGCGCCAGCGGGGGCGAGCAGGGCCGCCAGGAGCAGCCCGAGGCAGGTTCGGGCTCCCGGGCGCCCGAGGGGGCGGCGGAGGGTCGGCGCGTACATTGGGCCCCCTATGTACACCTTCGCCCGCTTCCTGCAGGCCCTTGGGCTCGTGCTCGTCCCGGTGGCGTTGTACGTCGGCATCCAGGGCCACGCCCGGGACCAGCCCGGCATCGCCGCGCAGGAGTTGGCCATCCTGGGCGTGGGGGCGCTGCTCTTCGTGGGCGGGCGGGCGCTCGAGGCCCGCGCCCGCTGAAAGCCGGAGCGCGAAGCGCGCGGGGGAGCGCGGAGTCAACCTCTGGAACGCGCCCCCCCTTTCAGAGCCCTCGAATGATGCACCGGAGCCTGGCTCCGTACGGTCAGAGGGCTAGCCGGCGGCGACGGCCTGATCGCGTTCGGCCAGCCGCGCGGAGACCGCCTTCACCGCGTCGCTCTCGCGCGGGTAGAGTTGGATGGCCTCCTTGATGCAGACGGTCACGCAGAGCTGGTCGCACCCCTTGCAGGCCTCGGGGTTCACCTCGGCGACGTTGAAGAAGCCATCGTCCACCTTCACGTAGCGGATCGCGTCGTAGGGGCACACGTCGAAGCAGAAGTCGCAGGCCGTGCAGCGGTTGGCGTTCACCACCGCCACCCGGTCCGCGTCCTTGCGCCGCTTGAAGCGCGTGGCCACGATGCCGTTGAAGTCCAGGATGGCCTCGGGGGGGCACACGTAGCCGCACAGCCCGCAATCGACGCAGATGTCGGGGTGGATGACGTGCATCTCGCCCCGCTGGCCGCTGATGGCGTTGACGGGGCAGGCCTTGACGCAGGCCGTGCAGCCGATGCAGGTCTCGATGATGGAGTACGACACCTCGCGCTCCGGGGACGACGGGCGTAGGATACCGGCGCCGGTGCCGCCCGGGCACGATTTGCCCCGCCCGGGCACGAGGAACCCCCCGTGAGCCCCGTGACCCGCTACCTGGTCGTCGTGCTCGTGCGCCTGCTGCTGATCGGCGCAGCGGCCTGGTTCGCCTTCGGGGCCGATCCGCTGGGTCCCGCGACGCCCCTGGTCTCGCGCCTCGCGCTGGTCCTTGCGTTCCTGCTCCTTTCGATCGTGCTGGGGGAGGTGGACCGCCTGCGCACCCACTTCGGCCTCCTCCTGGCGGCCCTGCGCAGCGCGCCCCTGGCGGCCGGGACCCCGGGGAGCCGGGAGGGCGTGGTGGCCGAAGCCGCCCGGGCCGCGGCCGGCGATCCGGCGCTCGCCGGGGCCGCCGGTCCCCGCGACGACCGCGCGTCGATCGACATCCTGGTCAAGGCCCTGCACACCCGCGACGACGCCACCCGGGGCCGCGTGCACGCGCACCTCAAGCGCCTGACGGGCCAGGACCTGCCCGCCGACCCCCGGGCCTGGGAGGCCTGGTGGACCGCGGCCCGCGAGGGGTTCCAGGCCTAGGCGCGGCGTGCGTCCTTCGGATCCGGTTGGCCTCCGCGCGGACCCGGGCGCCCGCCGGCGGGCCCCCCGTGCTAGAACCCTGGGCACGATGGGCCCGCTCCCGGCCGCCGCCGACCTCCCCCTGGTGCTGGAGCCCCTGCGCGAGGACCTCGAACGCGTGGGCGGGCGCTACGCCGAGATCCTCTCGGACGTGGGCGCCGAGAGCCGCGACCTGGTCGAACAGGCCGCCCGCTTCACCGGCAAGCGCCTGCGCCCGGCCCTCACCTGCCTCGCGGCGCGGGCCGCGGGCGGGGGCGTCAACGACGACGTCCTCACCGTGGCCGCCGTCGTGGAGTTGATCCACACCGCGACGCTGGTGCACGACGACATCCTGGACGGGGCCGAGGTGCGCCGCCAGGTGGCCACGCTCAACGCGCGCTTTGGCGAGCAGGCGGCGGTGCTGGCCGGGGACGTGCTCTTCTCGAAGGCCTACCGGGCGGCGGCCTGGCTCGCCGACCCCTTCGCTTCGCGCTACTTGAGCGACGTGGTGGGGGAGGTGCTCGAAGGCGAGATCTTCCAGGACCTCGTCGCCCGCAGTGCCGACCTGGACGAGTCCTCCTACCGCCGCATCATCCGCGGCAAGACGGCGGCGCTGTACGAGGCGGCCCTGCACGTCGGGGCCCACTACGCGGGGGCGCCGCTTTCGATGGCCTCGATGCTGGGCGCCTACGGCCACCACCTCGGCATGGCCTTCCAGATCGTGGACGACCGCCTCGACCTGACGGGCCGCGAGGCCGAGGTGGGCAAGACCCTCGGCCGCGACCTGGGCGAGGGCAAGACGACCCTGCCGGTGATCCTGTGGCGCGAGGGGCTGCCCGAGGCCCGCCGCCCCGAGGCCCTGGAACGCATCCGGCGCGCCTGGAGCGACGCCCAGGAGGCGCGCGCCCTGTGCCGCGACCTGGAGGCCTCCGGGGCGCTCGCCCGCGCCGACCAGGCCGCCCAACGCGAGGTGGAACAGGCCCGCGCCGCGCTCGCCGGCCTGTCCGCGGGTCCGGAGCGCACCCAGCTCGAGCAGATCGCCGACTACATCCTCTCGCGCACGCGCTAGCGCACCCGCGCCCGCCCCGGCGCGGGCTAGTGGGCGAAGAGCGGCAACTGGTTCGGGTCGTCCGGCGGCGGGATCCCGCGCGCCGCCAGCACGGTGTTGCGCATCAGCATCGCCACGGTGACCGGCCCGACCCCGCCGGGCACCGGCGTGATCGCGGCCACGCGCGGGGCCACCTCCTCGAAGGCGACGTCGCCCACCAGCCGCATCCGGCCCGGCCCCTCGTCGCTGGGCACCGCGTTGATGCCCACGTCGACCACGACCGCGCCCTCCTTCACCATGTCGCCGCGGATGAGGCCCGGCTTGCCCACCGCCACCACGAGCACGTCGGCGCGGCGCGTGTGCGCGGCCAGGCCGGTCGTGAACTTGTGGCACACGGTCACCGTGGCGTCCCGGCCGAGGAGCAGCATCGCCACGGGCTTTCCGACGATGTCGCTGTGGCCGACCACGACCACCTCGGCGCCTTCGAGGGCGACGCCCGACATCTCGATCAACGCCACGGCCGCCAGCGCGGTGCAGGGCAGGAGCCCGCGGCCGCGGAAGCAGCCGCCCAGGTTCTCCGGGTGCACGCCCTCCACGTCCTTCTCCGGGTCGATCGTGTGCTGCAGCGCGCGCACGCCGAGCCCCTCGGGCAGGGGCAGCGAGAGGAGGATGCCCGTCACCGCGCGGTCGGCGTTGAGCGCCCGGATGGCGCGCCGCACGGCCGCCTCGCCGCTGTCGGCGGGCAGGGTGCGGACCTCGTACGAAAGGCCCCAGGCCTCCGCGCCGCGACGCTGGCCGCGGATGTAGGCCTGCGCGGCCTCGTCGGCCCCGACCTGGAGGACCACCAGCCGCGGCGTGCGGCCCGCCTCCTTGAGCCAGGCGACGTCTGGCGCGTGCTTTGTCCGAAGGCTGTCGGCCAGGGCCCGGCCGTCCAGGAGCAGCGGAACGGAGGGCGGGGCGACCATCCAAGGTCGGTACCACGCCGGCCGCAACCCGGCAAGGCGGGGGCCCGACCCAAGCGCGAACCGCCGCGGCCGCCGGCGTGTCCCCATCCGGCCGCCCGGCAGCGGGCGGGCCGGGGACCCGGGTAGCCTGGGGGCATGGGGGTCCACGCCCGCGACTACATGCGCGACCGCCCGCTCGGCCCGGACGCGGATCCGGCCGATGGCCCGGCGGCCCTGGCCACGTGGGCTGTCACCATGGCCGTCGCCTTCGGCTCCCTCGTGCTCGCCGTCGGGGCCCGCGGGGAACCGGGCCGTTGGATCGCCGAGCACCTGGCGCTTGACCCCGCCGCGGCGGTTGGCCGCCAGCGCTTCTGGCAGGTGCTGACGGGCGCCTTCTTCGTCCCGCCGAAGGGCTGGCTCGCCGCCGGGGCGGCCCTGGTCCTGTTCGTGCTCGTGGGGCGCCGGGTGGAGGCCCACCTCGGCGGCGGCCGCCTGCTCGTGCTGTTCTTCGGCGGCACGTTCGCCGCCTCGCTGGGCGCGCTTGCGCTCGCGCGCCTGTTCGGCCCGGGGCGGCTCTTCCCCGGCCCGGCCGGCGGGGCGTTCGCCGTCGCCGCCTTCGCCGCCTGCCTCTCCCCGGACCGGCGCGTCGGGTCCGGGCCGCTGCGCGGCCTGCGCCTCGCGCCCGCCCTGTTCCTTGGCGTCCTGCTCACGAGCGCGCTCGCGCTCCTCGCGCCCCCGCCCGTACGGGCCTGGCCCGCGGTGCTGGGGGGGCTCGGGGGCGCCGTGGGCGGCGCGCTGCTCTTCGTCGTGTTCGGGCCGACGCCGCGGCGCCGCGCCCGGCCGCCCGCGGCCCGGGCGCCGCCCCTGCCCCCGGAGGCGCTGCGCGAGCAGGTGGACGCGCTCCTGGACCGCATCCGCGCGGACGGCTACGAGTCCCTCTCCCCCGAGGAGCGGGCCTTCCTGCGCTCGGCCTCGAAACAGTATGCCGGGCCGGGACCTCCGCCGTAGGCTGCGGCCCGATGGCAGCGCCCCTCCCGGTCGTCAAGGCCTTCCTCGTCTGCGACCAGATCATCCACGACGCCCAGACCGGCAAGAAGTCCATCATCGGCGTGTTCCACGAGTTGCGGGCCGAACGCTTCCCGGCCGTGCACCCGCTGCTTTGGATCTACGCCAACCTCACCGACGCCCAGGGCCGCTACGCCTTCGAGATCCGCCTCGTGGACGTGGCCCGCAACCGGGTGCTCGGCACCGGCGTGCCGCCGCAGATCGACATCCCGGGTCCGCTGCAGACGACGGAACTCGCGGCCCAACTGCGCAACGTGGCGCTCCCCGGCCCGGGCACCTTCGAGTTCCACCTCCTGGCCAACCAGGAACTGCTGGCCACCAAGGCCATCCGCGTCCAGGCCCTTCGTCCCGGGTCGGGGACCCCGCCCCTGGCCGAGTCGGGGGGCCCGCCCGAGGGCGCCTAGGCGCCGTGCGGGCCGGGCGCCGGCCCGGCGACCCGGCGGAGCCGGCCGGCGGCGCCAGGACGCCGCGCGCCCCCGCTGCGCCCGGCCTTGGACCGTCCCCGCGGGGCTGCTACCCTCGCCTGCGACGATGGGCGCATAGCTCAGTTGGCTAGAGCGCGTGCTTCACACGCACGAGGTCAGAGGTTCGAGCCCTCTTGCGCCCACCACCTTCGGCTTCGGCCCCTGGCGGGGCCCGCGGGTTGGCCCCACAATGGGGGGGTGGCCACCCTTCGTCACCATGTGTGGGTCCGCGGCGTGTTCGGCTTCGGCGTGCCGGTGTGGGTCGTGCTCCAGGGGCTTGATGCCTTGGGCGGCGCCCCTCTCTCGGCCGAGGGCCTCGCCGTGGGCTTC
>JAPKHB010000173.1 GCA_026647295.1 Planctomycetota bacterium
GTCGGCGTGCCCGTGGTAGCAGCCCTCGAACTTGAGCACCTTGGACCGGCCGGTCGCGGCGCGCGCGAGACGCAGCGCGCTCATGGTCGCCTCGGTGCCCGAGACCACGAAGCGCAGCCGTTGCACGGCGGGCAGCAGGCGCGTGATGCGCCGGCCCAGGCGCACCTCGTCGGGGGAGGGCGTGCCGGTGCCCCACCCCCGGCGCAGCCGTGCCCTCAAGGCACGCTCGACCGAGGGCGGCCGGTGCCCGAGGATCATCGGCCCCCAGGCGCCCACCAGGTCGATCAGGCGGTTGCCGTCCACGTCGATCAGCCAGGCGCCCTGGGCGGCGCGGATGACCGGCGGAGCCCCGCCCACGCCGCCGAAGGCGCGCACGGGGCTGGACACCCCGCCGGGGAAGAGGTCGGCCGCGACCCGATGGAGCGCGCGGCTGCGCGGACCGGGGATCTCGGCCGTCATCGGGCGCCGCCCCCCTCTCCCAGCGCGGCGCCCACCGCGGCCACGAGGTCCTCCGGGGTGGGCCCCGCGGCCTCGACGACCTTCGCCGCCCCGGCCGCGCGCCAGGCCGCGCCCGTGGTCGGGCCCGGCGCGACGCAGGGCACGCCCTGCCAGCGCCCGGGCGGGGCCGCCTTGACCAGCGCGTCCACCGCGCGGGGGCTGCCGGCGAGGACGGCCGCGGGGTCGCGGGCCCGCTCGAGTTCCGTCGCAAAGGCCGGGCGCACCGCCACGCGGTAGACGTCGAGCCGATCCACCCGGACGCCCTCGCCGCGCAAGGCCTCGACGGCCTCCTCGCGGGCCTCGCTGGTGGCCAGGAAGAGGACCCGGCGGGGCGCCGGCTGTGCCGCGAGCACCCGCGCGGCCACGTCGGCGGCCCCGCGCCGGCCCACCTCCCGCACCTCGAAGCCCGCGGCGGCGGCCGCCTCGGCCGCCCGCGCCCCCACGCAGGCCGCCGGCCGCCCGGCCCCCGCGCCCGGGGGCAGGACCTCAACGGCGTACGCGCTGGTCACCAGCACGCGGTCGAAGTCGCCGCGCGCGAGCGCCGCCAGCGCGGGCCCGGGCTCCAGCGGCAGCACCTCGCTCCAGGCGAGCGGCAACGCCACCTGGCCGGCCTGCTCCAGCGCCCGCGCCCAACGGGCCGCCGTCTCGTCGGTGGCGACGACCCAGACCAGGGGCCGCGGGGCGCTCATCGGGTGAGCCACCGTCCCGCCCCGCGGGCGAGGAGGTCGCGCGCGGCGGCCTCGCCGAGCGCGCCGGCCTCGGCGAGGCCGCCCTCGACCTCGGCCACGAGTTCCGCGCCCCCGTCGGGGGCGAGCAGCCGTACCCGCAGCGTCAGGCGCCCGCCCTCGGCCCGGGCGAGCGCGCCCAAGGGGGCGTGGCAGCCGGCCCCGAGCGCCCGCAGCGCGGCGCGCTCCGCGGTGGTGGCCGCCGCGGCGCGCACGTCGCCCAGCGCCTCGAGCCGCGCCGCGGTGCGGGCGTCGCCCTCGCGCACCGTAAGGCCCAGCGCCCCCTGCCCCGCCGCGGGCAGGCACAGCGCCGGATCCAGCACCTGGGTCACCTCGAGTTCCCGCCCCAGCCGGCGCAGCCCCGCCAGCGCGAGCACCAGGGCGTCGACCGCGCCGGCGCGCAGCCGCTCCAGGCGCGTGTCGACGTTGCCGCGCACCTCCACGAACTCCAGGTCGGGCCGCGCGCGCGCGAGTTGCGCGCGCCGGCGCGGGCTCCCCGTGCCGACGCGGGCCCCCGGGGCGATGGCCTCGAAGGACTCGCCGCCGCGGACGATCCACGCGTCGCGCGGGTCCTCGCGCCGGGGGACGCAGGCCAGCGTCACGCCCGCCTCCGCGCCCGCGGGCAGGTCCTTGAGGCTGTGCACGGCGGCGTCGCAGCGGTCCTCCAGCAGCGCCCGGTGCAGCGCCGCCGTGAACACGCCCGTGGAGCCAAAGGCCGTGAGCGGGCGCCCCTCGTCCTGGTCGCCCGCCGAGGACACCCACACGAACGCGGTCGGCGCGGCGAGCCGCTGCGCCACCCACTCCGTCTGGGCGCGGGCGAGCGCGCTGCGCCGGGATCCGAGGCGCAGCGGCGCGGCGCCATTCACGCCCCCGCCTCCGGCACCCGGCCCGAAACGACCCGCTCCACGCGGCTCTCGACCTCGCCGTCCTCCAGGACCGTGCGCAGGGCCTCGCCCGCCGCGGCCTGTCCGACCCGCCGCAGCACCGTGCCGTCGGCCCGCCGCGTGATCGAGTACCCGCGCCGCAGCACCGCGAGCGGCGAGAGCGCCGCCAGCCGCGCGCCGGCCCCCGCGACCCGCTCCGCCGCCCGCTCCAGGCGCCGGCGGGCCGGCGCGGCCAGCCGCGCCTCCCAGTGCGCGAGGCGCTCGGCCTGGCGCCGCAGCACGCCGAGCGGCGAGCGGGCCTGGAGGCGCCGCTCCAGGTGCTCGAGCCGTTCCCGGCGCGCCGCGAGGGCCCGCCGCGGGTCGCCCAGCGCCGGACGCTCGGCCAGCGCCTCCACGCGCTGCCAGGCGGCGTCGAGCCGCACCCGCAACGCCCGCGCGAGCCGCCGGCGCTGCGCCCCCAACGCCTCCAGCACCTCCGCGAGCACCGGGACGACCAGTTCCCCGGCCTGCGACGGCGTGGCCGCCCGCCGGTCGGCGACCAGGTCCGCGATGGTCACGTCGTGCTCGTGGCCGACCGCCGACACGACCGGCGTGCGGCAGGCGGCGATCGCGCGCGCCACGACCTCCTCGTTGAAGGCCCACAGGTCCTCGATCGATCCGCCGCCCCGGCCGACGACGATCACGTCCGCGGCCCCGTGGCGGTCCACCCACGCCAGGGCCTCGGCGATCTGGGCGGCGGCGCCCTCGCCCTGGACCCGGACCGCGCGCAGGAGCAGCGTCACGGGTGGATAGCGCCGGCGGATCACGCTCACCAGGTCGCGCACCGCCGCCCCCGTGCGGCTGGTGACGAGCGCGATGCGCCGCGGGAACGCGGGCAGCGGCCGCTTGTGCTCGGGCGCGAAGAGGCCTTCGGCCTCGAGCCGCCGGCGCAGCGCCTCGAAGGCGCGCTGCAGCGCGCCCAGGCCCAGGGCGTGGATCTCGCGCACGATGAGTTGGTAGCGCCCGTGGGGCGCGTACACGTCCAGTGCGCCGCGCACGAGCACCTCGTCGCCGTCCTGCGGCAGGCCCGCCAGCCGGGCCACCTGGCTGCGCCACATCACGGCCGGGCACACGGCGCCGGCGTCCTTCAGCGTGAAGTAGAGGTGTCCGGAGGCCACGCGCCGGGGCTGGGACACCTCGCCGCGCACCCAGACCTCGCCGAGTCCCTCGGACAGCATCTGCCGCACCGCCTCCGTGAGGTCGCTCACGCTCCAGGCGTCGGGGGGCTCGAAGGGTCGGGCGGGGCCGGGCACGGGCCGCCAATCTACCGGGTGGGAGGCACCGGGCACGGATCTCCGGGGGGCGCACCCCGCGCGCCGGCGGATCAGGCCTCCTGCGCCTCCGGCGGCAACGGCAGGAACAGCGGCTCGATCGCCGTGGCGCGCCCGGCGCGCTCGTCCACCTCGACCAGCACGGCGCCCAGGCGCTCGTCGCCCTGGGCCACGGCGAAGGGCTCGTGCACGTTGAGGCGCATCTTGCGCAGCACGGCCTCCTTCACGCGGCCGATCACGCCGGCGTAGGGACCGGTCATCCCCGCGTCGGTGAGGTAGGCCGTGCCCTGGGGCCGGATGCACGCGTCGGCGGTCGGCACGTGGGTGTGGCTGCCGAAGACGAGCGCCACCCGCCCGTCCAGGTACCAGGAGAGCGCGACCTTCTCGCTCGTGGCCTCGGCGTGCATGTCCACGAGCACCACGTCCGCCCGGCCCTTGAGGGCCTTGAGCTGGCGGTCGGCCTCCTCGAAGAAGCACCCCTGCGCGTTCATGAACACGCGCCCCTGGAGGTGGATCACCCCCACGCGCACGCCGCGGGGCCCCTCGACCACGACCGCGCCGTGGCCGGGCGCGCCGTCGGGCCAGTTCGCGGGCCGCAGCAGGCGCTCCCGCTTCTCGTACAGGGGCAACGACTCCCGCCGCTTGTAGGCGTGGTCCCCCATCGTGATCACGTCCGCGCCGTAGCCGCAGATCTCACGGTAGATCTTCTCGGTGATCCCGCTCCCGTCCGCGGCGTTCTCGGCGTTGACCACCACGAAGTCCACGCCGCGCTCGGTCCGAAGGCGCGGGAGGAAGTGGCGCAGCACCGCCCGACCCGGGCGGCCCACCACGTCACCGACGGCGAGGATGCGGAACATCGGCGTGATTCTACGGGGGGGACGCCGGCCCTACGCACGCGGGCGGAGTCCGCGCCGCCACCGCGGGCGCCGCCCCACCCCGACCGCACCCCGGCCCCTAGCGCACCTCGACCATCGTGAGGCCCGAGCCCGCCCACAGCCGTGCGGCCTCGCCGGTCGCCATCGGAACGCGCAACCCCTCCGCGGGCAGCGGCTGGCGCGCGGACTGCGAGACGCGATCCCCGCCGAGGAAGTGGAACTCGACCCGGCGCGCCGCCCGGTCGTAGGCGATCCGCACCTCGCGGGCCTCGATGCCGTCGAGCAGGCGTCCCTGCGCGTCGTAGCGCAGCGCGATCACGTCGGCGAGCCGGTCCTTCGCGACGCCGTCCAGCCGCGTGACGTGCCAGCTCTCGCCCCCGGGCGGACCGCTGACCTGCAAGAGCTGGTTCAGGCGCTCGCGCACGCGGCCCGTGAGTTGCTCGTCGCGCAGCAGCGGTCCGTCGCGCTTGAGCAGGGGCGGCGGCAGCGCCTCCCGGGCCCCGGGCGCGGCCGCGGGCCCCGCGGGCTCCGCGGGCTCCGCGGGGCCCGCGGGCGGGCGGGGATCCTGGCCCGGCGCCGTGCGCGGGGCCTGCGACGCGTCGGGGTCCGGGGCCAGGTCCAGGCCGTAGTCCACGGCCTTCTTGCGCAGCATCTCGTTCTCGCTGCGCTTCTTCGCCAACTCGGCCATCGCGTGGCGCAACTCCTGGTCCGTGACGGCCAGCCGCCCGGCGAGGGCGTTGACCTCGTCCTCGAGCGCCTGGTGCGCGAGCACCTCCTGCTGCGCGTGGCGCACGCGCGCCGCGAGTTCCTCGCGCTCCTGCTCCGCCGCGCGGCGGGCGCGGGCGACCTCGTCGAGCTCGGCCTGGCGCGCGTCCAGGAGGCGCTGGGCCTCGGCGCGGCGGGCCTCGGCCTCCTCGGCGCGCTGCTCGAGCCGGCGCAACTCGCGCTCGGACTGGGCCGCGCCTTCGTTGCGCCCCTCCTTCCACGCGTCGCGCTCCCGCGCGGCCAGGGCGAGGGGGTCGGGCCCCGCCGGGCCCGGCGCCCGGCGCTCGATCGCATCCAGCAGGACCCACACGCCCGCCAGCACCACGGCGAGCAGCCCCAGCAGCAGCAGGGGGACCAGCGGCGAACGGGGGCGGGGGGCGCGGATCTGGGTGAGCAACTCGCGCTGGATCAGCGCGAGGTTGCGGAACGCCTCGTTGAGCGCCTGGGTGTTCTGCAGCACCAACTCGGAGCGGTCCCCGCGCCGGAGCACCTCGACCATCTCCCCGTGCAGGTCCCGCAGCGCGCCCAGCGCCTCGGCGTTGGCCCGGAAGGCCCGCGCGAGGTCGGCCGCGGAACCGGGCGCGGGCTCGAGCGCGGCCCCCGGCCCCCGCGCGGCACCGGGCTCGGGCTCGGGCCGGGCCTCCAGCACCGGGTCGTCCAGGGGCGGACGCCGCCGGGGTCCGGTGGGCGTGGCGGAGGTGGGAATCGGCTCGCCCATCAGAGGTCCCGGAGCGCCTCCTCGTCGGCCCCCTCGAGCAGCCGGCGGTAGCGGAGCCGCTCCATCGGACGCCGCGTGAGCTGGCGGCCTTCCGCCGTGCGCACGGCCTCCGCGTCCTCGAGGTCCACCGGACCGGCAAAGGGCAGGACGAGGTGGGCGCTCGTGCCGGGCGGCAACTGGAGCCGCTCGTTGAGGGCGCCGTGGCTCTGCAGGGTGAAGGCCAGGCCCGGGGGGGCCTCGGCCACCCCTTCGCGCAGCCAGCGGCTCAAGCTGCCCATCGGGGCGCTCGGCCCTCCGTCGGGCGCGGCGATGGTGAGCGCCCCGTCGGTGAGCGGCAGCACCTGCTCGGCGGCGCCCAGGTTGAAGAGCAGCAGCCGGTACCAGCGGGGGGCCGCCCCCGCGTCCGCGCCGGCGGCCAGTTCCTCCAGGCCCAACTCCTCGTTGAGCTCCCGGTCGTGCTCCAGGTCCGGGCCGGGGTCCCCCCAGATGGGCCCGAGCACCCCCTTGAGGCCCGGCTGGATCTCGCCGGTCCAGACCACCACCTCGTCGGGGGGGCGCCGGCGCGGCCGGGTGGCCCCGGGCTCCTCGTCCCCGAACCCGGCGGGGAAGAACACCCACACGAGCGCCGCCGTGAGCAGGGAGATCAGGGCCGTGGCCAGGACGGCAGGCGTCCAGTCGTCGCGCTGCATCCCGGCCAGTCTACGCCGGGGCCGGGCGACCGTGCCCGCCCCGTCGACCCGGGTCGCGCGCCCCCCACGCCCCGAGGCCCCGGACGGCCCCTCGGCGCGGGGCCGCCTAGGCGTCCTTCCAGGGCGGCTTGCGGGGGTTCTTGTGGTCGCGCCACCACTCCTGGAACTCGGCCATCTTCGCCAGCGCCGCGCCCTCGGCGTTCTTGGGCTGGCCGGCGAAGTGCTGGACGCAGGGGATCGTGTCGGTGCGGATGGCGTCCCAGAAACGCTTCTTGGCCTGCACCGCGGGGTCGTTGCTGCTCTGCTCGGCCTGCGCCTCCACGCTCGAGTAGATGGTGATCATCTTCTCGCAGATGTCGAAGCGGAGCTGGCCGTCCACCGCGGCGTACTCGTACAGGATCATCGCCTTGTGCGCCGCGATGAGGAACTGCTTCTCGTGCTCCTTGGTGTGGATGTAGTTGTCGGCCATCCACTTGAGGTCGTCCTCGCGCCCGAGCCGCGCCAGGGCGGCGAACGTCGCGTTGATGGTGTCGGTGTTGGCGGGCGGGTCCTTCTTCTTGTGCAGGCGCCCGATCACCTTGATCAGGTCGTTGGCGACGCCCTTGCGGTCGCGCTCCTCCTGCAGCGCACCGAGTTCCCCGATCAGGTCGGCCGCCTGCCGGTTGACCAGGTCGCGGATGTTGGTCTGGTTGTGGATCCGCTCGAGTTCCAGGGCGCGGAAGAAGAGCTTGAAGGCCTCCTTGCGCTTCTTGTCGAAGTCCTTGTCGAAGTCGCGCCGCCGCTTCTCGTACTCGGCGAGGGCCACCTTGTGCTCGGCCACGGCCTTGGCGTGCTCGGCGGCCTGCTCCTCGCTGGCGCCCTCGGGCAGGTCGGCGGGGGCCTCCGGGGGCGCGTCGAACTTGATGTCGCGCAGCGAGGCGGCCACCGCCGTGAGGTACTGCTGGATGTCCTCGTTGATGGACTTGCTGCTCTTGATCCGGCTCTCGAGCTCGTTCAGGTCGGCCTGCAGGGTGCTCAAGTCCGCGGCCCGGGCCTCCCCGGGGGCCCACAGGAGGGCGCCGGGCACGAGCAGCGCTCCGGCCAGCAGGGCCGGCAGCAAGAGGCGGGGGCCGGGGCGCGCGTGCGTCATGGCGATCTCCTGCGAGATGTCGATCCGGTCCTTGAGCGTCAGGAACTTGCGCACGTCCTTGGCCAGGGCCGTGATCTTGATCTGGTTGCTCTCGGGCAGCGCGCTGATCCGCGAGTAGTCGCCCAGCGCGTCGCCGAACATGTCCACATACACCTGCGCGGGCCGGTCGTGGACCTGGTAGTAGACCGTCACGTAGTCCATGTCGCGCGGCGCCGCGGCGTTGAACTGCTCGATCGACGCGAACACCTTGTCGAGCGGCACCATCGTCGGCATGTCCGACAGCGGGACCAGGTAGATGTGGTGTGGCCGCTCGACGAATCGGTACCCCTTCT
>JAPKHB010000174.1 GCA_026647295.1 Planctomycetota bacterium
CGCTCCCGCCATGGGGTAGAGGACGCGCGTGGGGGGCAGCACGACTGGGTCGCCGCGCTGCATCTCCTCGGTGTAGGCGCGCACCAGCGCGGGCCAGGCAAAGAGCCCGTCGCTCGCCAGAAAACGCGCGTAACGCACGTACACGGCTTCGTCGTGATGCGGTTGCGGAGAGGGATCGAATGCCGCGAGGCTCTCCATCACGCCGCGGGTGCGCACCGTCACGTCCGGGTTCAGCACGAGGTTCTCGACCTCGTCGTCGCGCGCATACTCGAACCAGTTGAAGCGCCGTACCTTGTACGGGCAGTTGTTCGAGCAGTAGCGCGTTCCGACGCAGCGGTTGTAGACCTGCTGGTTGAGGCCCTCCTTGCTGTGCACGGTGGCCAGCACGGGGCACACCGTCTCGCAGGGGGCGTGGTCGCAGTGCTGGCAGAGCATCGGCTGGTGGGCCGTACGCACGGCCTCGCCGTCACCCTCGAAGTAGCGGTCCACGCGCAGCCAGTGCATCGAGCGCTGGCGGTGCATCTCGTCGCGGCCCACGACCGGGACGTTGTTCTCGGCCTGGCAGGCCACCACGCACGCCGCGCAGCCGGTGCACTGGGTGAGGTCGATCGCCATGGCCCAGTGGTGCCCGGGGTAGGCGTGGTCGTCGTCCCAGAGCTGGGCCTCGGGGTGCGGGCCGTGCCGCCCCGCGGCCGGGTCGCGGCGCCACGCGTCGTGGCGGGCCTCCTGCACGAAGGGCCGGTGGCGGTCGCGGGCCGGGGCCAGGGGCGCGGGCACCGTGAGCGAGTCGTAGAGTTGGGAGGTGGCCAGCGCGTGCCGGGCGGCCACCGGGGTGAGGCGCACGGCGCGCGCGGGTCCCGTCCGCCCCCCGCCGCGGTCTTCGAGGAAGCCGCTGGCGCGCGCGCCGACCGTGCCCCCGCGCGCGACCGTGGGCTCCCCCTGGATCCACCGGGGGCCGATGGCCTCGAACCGGTCCGTGCCGAGCCGCCCGTAGCCCAGGCCCACCGCGATCGCGCGCTCGTGCTGGCCCGGCTGGATCACGACGGGCAGTTCGATGGGCTCGGCCCCCGGCGCCTCGAGACGCACCCAGTCGCCCTTCTTCACGCCGAGCGCCTTCGCCGCCGCGGGGGCGAGCGCGGCCACGTTGTCCCAACTCACCTTCGTGAGCGGGTCCGGCAGTTCCTGCAGCCAGGGGTTGTGGGCGTGGCGGCCGTCGAGCACGCCAAGCGAGGCGTGCAGGACGAGCGCGAACGCGCCGGCTTCGGGCGCCACCGGCGCGGGTCGCTCGGCGGGGACGCCGGGGCGGGGCGCGGCGCCGGGCGCCGCGCCGCGGCCGGCCAGCGGGCGCGCAAGCCGCGCGAAGCCGTCGTGCACGGCCTGCGCGAAGAAGGCCTCGAAGCCCAGCGTCGTCTCGGCCGCGGGATGCACCTCTTCGCGCCAGGCCGCCTGCACCTGCTCCCGGTCGGTGGCGGGGGCGCCCGCCCAGCGGGCCAGGCTCTCCACGAAGGGGCGCCCGCGCCCCAGCGCGGTGAGCAGCGGCTGGCCCAGCGTGACAAGCCCGGCGACGGGCTCGGCGTCGTCCCAACGCTCGAAGGGGTGCGTGTCCGGACACGTGAAGTGGGCGCGGGTCGAGGTCTCGTCGGGGAGCGTGGCGAAGGAGACCACCAGCCCGGCCCGGGCGAAGGCCGCCGCCCAGCCCTCGGCGTCGGGCAGGTCGTAGAGGGGATTGCCGCCGGCCACCAGCAGCGCGCCGACCTCGCCGGCTTCGAGCTCGCGGCGCAGCGTGGCGAGCGCACGGTCGTCCCCGAGGCGCTGGAAGGAGGGCGCGGCGAGGTCGAGCAGCGGGCCGTAGGCGCCGAGTTGGTGGTTGAGCCACGCGGCGGCGCGCTGGGCGAAGGGGTCGTCCAGGCCGCACAGGACCACGGCCGTGCCCGGCGCGGCCCCGGCCAACTCGGCCCCGAGGGCTTCGAGCGCCGCGTCCGCCCCCGGCCCGGGCGAGGGCGCCCCGGCCCAGGGCATCGGCACGCCCCGCGCGCGGCCCACCGCCTCGGCGAGCGCCGCCACCGCGCCCGGCAGCTCCCAGGGCGCCCGCACCAGGCGCGCGTCGGCGGCGGCGCCCGTGAGGGACAGGCGCGCCTCGACCTGCACGTGGCGGGCGAAGGGCGCGTCGGGGCCCGCCAGGCTGCGGGCGGCGGCACGGTCGCGCGCGTGCTCGACGGGCGAGACGCCCGCGCCGAGGAAGTCGTCTTCGACGGCCACCACCAGGCGCGCCGTCGCCAGGCGCACCCGGGGCAGGTGGCGCACGCCGAAGACCTCCTCGTGCGCGTCCAACGCGGCCGTTCGGCCGACCGGGTCGTAGCGGACCTGCCGCGCGCCGGGGAAGGCGTCGAGGAAGCGCGCGATGGCGCGCCGGCGCGTGGGGCCGTTGACCGTGCCCGTGAGCACCCGCACCTTGCGGCCCGCGGCGCGCTCCGCGGCCAGACGCTCGGCGATCCGGGCGTCGGCGAAGTCCCAGGAGACCGCCTGGTTCTCGTACACGGGCGTGGCGAGCCGCTGGGCGTCGTACAGCGCCAGCACCTGCGCCTGCCCGATCGCGCAGGTTGACCCGCGCGAGAGCGGGTGCTCCGGATTGCCCTCCACCTTGATGGGGCGGCCGTCGCGGCACTTGACCAGGAGCCCGCACCCCGCTTCGCAGCCCTGGCAGAGCGTGGCGTACCACAGCGCGCGCCCGGGCGTGAGCTCGGGCGGGCGGTCGGCCAGGGGCAGGGCCTCTGTCTCGCGACCGCGCTGACACCCCGGCAGCGCCAGCGCGGCGAGCGAGAAGCCGGCGGCCTTGAGCAGGTCGCGGCGGGTCGCCCCGAGCGGCCCGGTGCCCACGACCTCGGCCCAGGCGCCCGCGGCGGGCCCGTCGGCAGAAGGGAGAGGGGTGGGGTCGTTGGCCATGGTCCTCGTCTCGCGGGGTCAGTAGTGGCAGGCCGAGCAGTCCACGGAGGGCGCCACCGGCCGCCCGTTCACGCCGTTGGCGGCCGCGTCGCGGTGGCAGTTCACGCACCAGCCCATGCTCAAGTCCGAGAACTGCCGCACGCGTTCCATCGTCTCCACCGGGCCGTGGCAGGTCTGGCAGGCGACGCCCGCCCCGACGTGCGCCCGGTGGTCGAAGTAGGCGAAGTCCGGCAGGCGGTGCACGCGCGTCCAGCGGATCGGCTGCGGGCGGCGCGCCGGATCGGGCGCCCCGCGCTCGTCGAGCCCGAGCGCGTCGTAGAGCTTGCGGATCTCCGGCGACACCACGGGCCGGGCCTTGCGCCCCTCGGCCCGGGCCTGCTCGTGCTCGGCCTGGATGGCGCTCCAGGGCGCGGTCACCGAGCGGTGGCAGTTCATGCAGACGTTGGCGCTGGGGATCGCGGCGTGCCGGCTCGTCTCGGCGCCGGTGTGGCAGTATTGGCAGGGGATGGCGAGTTCGCCGGCGTGCAGCCGGTGCGAGTAGGCGATGGGCTGCCCGGGTTCGTAGCCCTGGTGGTTGCCGGGCGAGCGCGAGGTCGCCAGCCGCGGGACGAGGGAGAGGACGACCGCCAGCGCCGTCACGCCGAGCACGACGGGCCGCAGGGAGCGGGGCAGCGAGGGGGCGGCGCCTAGCACGGGACCTCCGCATTCTTGCGGGCGTAGAACCACCAGTTCACGAGCAGACAGGTGAGGTAGTAGCCGGCGAAGCCGTAGAGCGCGACCTCCGGGGTCCCGGCCTTGAGCGCGTCGCCGAACACGTTGGGGATGAGGTAGGCCCCGTAGGCGGCGATGGCGGAGGTCCACCCCAGCACCGGGCCGGCCTGGGCGGGCGGGAAGATGATGGGGATCATGCGGAAGGTCGAGCCGTTGCCGATCCCCGTGGTGACGAAGAGGAGCAGGAAGCAGGCGAGGAACGGCACGAAGTAGCGGCCCGGCTCGGGCGAGCCGCGCGCCGCCGCCACGCACAGCCCGGCGCCGATGGCCAGACCGATCATGGCGATCGTGTCCCAGTGCGTGACCCGGGCCCCGCCGAGCTTGTCGGAGAGCCACCCGCCCACCGGACGGATCAGCGAGCCCACCAGGGGCCCGAGCCACGCGTAGGCGAGCGGGTCGGGCGCGTCGGGGGCCTTGACGGCCTGCGCCAGGGCGTTGCCGTCGGCGTCCACGCGCAGGTAGCCGAACACGTCCTGGATGAGCTTGGGGAAGGCCGCGCTGTACCCGATGAACGACCCGAAGGTCATGATGTACAACCACGTCATGGCCCAGTTGTGCTTGTTGCGGAAGATCGCGAACTGCGTCTGAAGACTCGCGCGGGTGGCGCTCGCCGTCCCATGACGCATCAGGGCGAGGGTGAGCAGCACGGTCGTCGAGAGGATCACGAACAGCTTGAGCAAGGGCGGGGTCCCGCCCCAGTCCAGCAGCAAGAGGGCCACGCCCGCCCCGGTGGCGAGCAGGCCCAGGAGCTCCAGCCAGAGCATGGCGCCCACGGCGCGGGGCGTGGAGCCCACGCGGTGCTGCGGCAGGTTGTCCATCTTGAGCCAGGCGAGCACGGCAAGGAATGCCAGCACCGGCACCCAGACCAGGCCGGCGTTCTGGATCCACACCTCGGAGCGGGTCACGGTCCCGTCCGCGGCCCGTCCGAGGAGGAGGTGGGGGTCGCCCCCCAGCGCCCCGAAGGCCCCGACCGTCACGATCCAGGGCAGGAGCACCTGCATCACGCTCACGCCGAGGTTGCCCAGGCCGGCGTTGACCCCGAGCGCCGTGCCCTGGACCCGTTTGGGGAAGAAGAAGGAGATGTTGGACATCGACGAGGCGAAGGCCCCGCCGCCGATCCCGCTCAACGCCGCCAGCACCACCAGCGTGGTGAAGCCCGTCCCCGGATCCCGCAGGGCGATGCCCGTGCCCAGCGCCGGCAGCAGCAGGAGCAGGGACGTGAGGGCGATCACGTTCCGCCCGCCGGCGATCGCGATCATGAAGGAGTTGGGGATGCGCAGGGTGGCGCCCGCGAGCCCCCCCACCGCAGGCAGCGTGTACAGCAGCGCCCGGTACGCCTCGGCCCCCAGGGGCGCGCCGTCCGGGCCCCGGAAGTCAAACAGCGCCGGGTCGCCCTCGTGCAGCTGCTGGAGCTTCACGATGACGATCGACCAGTAGAGCCAGACGGCGAACCCGCACAGCAGGTTCGGCACCGAGATCCACAGGTTGCGGGAGGCCACGGCCCGCCCGCCGCCCTGCCAGAGCGCCGGATCTTCCGGGTCCCAGCGGTCGATGCGTGCCATGGGTCGGTCCTCCGGGCCTAGCGTCGGGTCCCGGCGGCCGGCGGCCCGCCGGCCGCGCGGATGCGGCGTCGGTCCCAATACCAGCGCACGACCTGGGTCTTGCGCCACAGGTACATGTTCGGGATCACCAGCACGTGGACCAGGCGCGTGAAGGGGAAGAGGGCGATGAGCAGGAAGTTCCCGAGCACGTGCGCCTTCACCATGTGCGGCATGGGCGTGATGTAGGTGAGGTCGGGGTTGAGCTTCACGATCGACCACAGGTAGGGCGCGAGCGTCGAAGCGAACCAGGAGCTCCCCCAGGGGTGGAGCAAGGCGACCGCGAGCCCGGTGGCGACCTGCACGAGGAGCAGCGCGAACAGGATCCAGTCCATCGGCGTCGTGACGGGCTTGAGGCGCCCGGTGGCCAGGCGCCGCAGCAGCAGCGCCACCAGGCCCACCAGCGTCAGGAGCCCGAAGGCGAGGGCCGAGACCTCCAGGATCCACAGCCGCAGCGGGTCGCCGTTCCACCACAGGATCGAACGCGGCACCAGGAACGCCACGACGTGACCCGCCAGCACGACGAGGATCCCATAGTGGAAGGGGACCATGCCCCAGAAGTGCTCCTTGTTCTCCAGGAACTGGCTGCTCAAGCTCGAGTAGGAGAACTTCTGGCGCCGGTAGCGCTGGATCGTGACGTAGAAGAAGAGCAGCAGGGCGACGTACGGGAACACCGCCCACAGCAGGATGTCCAGGTACGCGAACTGGGTGGCGTCGCCGGCCATGGGCTACTCCGCAAAGGCGCTGCAGCCGGTGCCGCAGGCGCTCGAGGGGGGGTACGGGGCGGGCCGCACGGAGCCCGTCACCCGGCGCTCGAGCGCCGGCCCGTACCGGCGCTCCAGCCAGCCGCGCGTCGCCTCCAGCGCCGCGCGGTAGGGGTTCTCACGTTCGCCGAAGCCGGTGAGCATCTTGACCAGGGCCGGCAGCAGGAACCCGCGGGCGAAGGCCGACACCTCCTCCGCCTCGGGGCGCCCCCCGTCCAGCCGCCCGAGCAGGCGCAGGGCGCAGGAGAGGTGGTCGGGGAGCTCGCCCCCCTCCTCGAGGCCGGTCTCGCGCAGCCGCCGGCGCATCTCGACCAGGAAGGCCCCCCGCTCGTACTCCTCCCCGAACAAGTGCCACCCGATCTCGAGCGTGCACGTCGGGTTGATGTCGAAGGTCCGGGTGAAGAGTTCCTCGCGCTCGGCAGTCCCCGTCGCCCCCAGCCCCACCGCCGCGGGCTCGAAGATCGCGCCCAACTGGGGGTCCAGCGCCGCGAGGGCCTCCTGGGCGGCGGCGACGTGGCGATCGAGCGCGTCCCCGGGGTAGGCGAAGACGCCGGCCAGGGCCTCGGGGAGCGGAAACGCCGCCGGGCGGGCGGGGGCGTCCATCACAGCCCCCGGGCCGGACGGGCCAGGAAGCCGAATCCGGCCGACTGCTTGTGCTCGTGCGGGTCCTTCATCATCTCGATGGCCTCCTCGCGGTGCGCCGGCGGGATCACGAAGCGGTCCTCGAAGGTGCACAGCGCCGTCAGGCGGTAGATGGCGTCGGCCTGCTCCGGGGTGCAGTCCGCCTCGCGCAGCATCCGGCGGGCGTCCTCCTCGGCGACGTCCCCCACGGTGAGGGCCCGCCGCCAGGCCCGGATGGCCATCTGCTTGCGCAGGGCGTACTTGACGAGGCCGGCGTTTCCGCCGCCGAGCAGGTTCGCCAGGTAGGCGATGGGCGCCCGCGCCTCCTCGATCTCGTGGAACAGCTCGCGCGTCACGCTGTTGACCTTCCCGTCCTGGCGGTGGCTCATCACCGGGAGCAGCGGCGGGACGTAGAACAGCATCGGGAGGGTGCGGAACTCGACGTGCGGCGGCAGCGCGAGGCCCCAGAGCTTCACGAACTGGTACACGGGCGACTTCTGCGCGGACTCGATCACCGAGTCGTGGATGCCGTTGGCGCGCGCCTGCCGCACGACCTCGGGGTCGTTCGGGTCGAGGATCATGTCGCGTTGCGCCTGGATCATCGCCTCCGGCGGCAGGCCGGCCGTGGCCTCGATGCACTCGGCGTCGTAGAGCAGCACCCCCAGGTACCGGATCCGGCCCACGCAGGAGTGGAAGCACGCCGGGGCCTGCCCCGTCTCCAGGCGCGGAAAGCAGAGGATGCACTTCTCGCTCTTGCCCGTCTCCCAGTTGAAGTAGGTCTTCTTGTACGGGCAGGCCGCCACGCACGAGCGCCAGCCGCGGCACACCTGCTGGTCGATGAGCACGATGCCGTCCTCGCCGCGCTTGTACAGCGCCCCGGACGGGCACGAGGCCACGCAGGAGGGGTTCAGGCAGTGGTTGCAGATGCGCGGCAGGTAGAAGAAGACCAGCCGCTCGATGCTGAACATCTGCTGGCGCTCCTCCTCGGTGAGCGCGTCCAGGTTGGGGTCGTTGGCGGCGTAGATCGGCGACCCGCCCAGGTCGTCGTCCCAGTTCGGCCCGGCTTCGATGGCCATGGGCTCGCCGGTCACCATCGAGATCGGCCGGGCGGTCGGCTGGTCGTCCCCCTCGGGCGCGTTGAAGAGCTCGTCGTACTTGTAGGTCCAGGGCTCGTAGTAGTCGTCCATGCTCGGGAGCGACGGGTTGTGAAAGATGCTGGGG
>JAPKHB010000175.1 GCA_026647295.1 Planctomycetota bacterium
GGCCCCCCGGACCGCGCCGCCCGCTTCTTCGCCGCCACCGCCCCCCCGCCCCCCCCGTTCCGGGGCCCTTTCGTGCTGATCCACAACGACCTGGGCGCCGGGCACGTCCTGCTGGACCCTGACGAACCGGAGCGGCTCGCCGGGATCCTGGACTGGGGCGACCTCGCGCTGGGCGATCCGGCCGCCGACCTGGCGGGCCTCGTGCCCTGCGGCGGAGACGAGGCGCTTGCGCTCCTGGCGGACGGCTACCGGAGCGAGGCCCCGCTGGACGACGGCGTACTCGCCCGCGCCCGCTTCCACGGGCTGTGCACCGCCCTGCACGACGCGTGGTGGGAGGGGCAGCGCGCCGAGCCGGCCCGGCGGGCCCGCATCCTTGCGACGCTCGATCGGCTGCTGGCGTCGGGCTAGGACACCTTGCGCGGCGCGTAGGAGACGGTGCGCCCCCGCCAGCGCACGCGGCGCAGCAGGAAGGTCTGCACCAGGCTCGCCGCCAGCACGACACCCAGCAGCGCGTGGGCCACCGGATACAGCGGCGCGGTCAGCGGGTGGAAGGAGCCCACGCGCCGGTACAGCACGGCCATCTGGACCACGAAGAGGGGGAAGAGGATGGCCGTCTGGAGGTGGAAGGGACCGTGGTACCAGGTGAGGCAGGAGAGCGAGGTGAACCACCACCAGCCCGCCAGCACGAGGCGCCACAGGGGCGTGCTGCGCGCCCCGAAGGCGAAGTTCTTGGTCCAGCCCTCGAGCAGGGCCCGCAGGCCCTGGGGGTACATGCGGAAGTGGAACTCGCCGTGGCCGCCGTAGACCCCGGTGGGCAGGCCGGCTTCGCGGTAGCGACGCGCCAGCGCGAAGTCGTCCACCGGTTCGGCCGCGATGGCCGCGTGCCCGCCCACCCCGCGGTAGTCGGCGGTCCCGGTCACCAGGACCGGGCCGAACACGCCGGAGGGATGCCGGGGAGGAAGGGCCTGCGCGGCCCCCGTGCTCATCACCGCCAGCACGTTGAAGGGTGCGCTCAAGTGTTCGTACGGGCGCGTGACGCGGTGCCAGGGCTGCACGGAGAGCAGGCCGCCCTGCCGCGCCTGCGCCCCGACGGCGCGCACGAGTCCGTCCCCCGGGATGCGCACGTCGGCGTCCAGGAACACGAGCGTTCCCGCGGGGGCGTCGGCCGCCCCGACGTGGCAGGCCCAGGACTTGCCCACCCAACCGTCGGGCAGCGCCGGCGCCGGACGCAGGTCCACGAAGGCAAAGCGCCGGGCCACCGCGGCCGTCGCGTCGCGGGAGTGGTCGTCCACCACCACCACGCGTGCGCCCGGGGGACGGGCGCGCTCGAGGTCTGCGAGCAGCAGCCCGAGGCTCGCCTCCTCGTTCCGCGCAGGGATCACGATGGTGACGGGGCCCGGCGCCGCCCCCGTTCCCGGCGCCCCGGGGCCGGGCGCGGGCAGGCGCCGGAGGCGCCAGAGCAGGAACCAGCCGAACAGCCAGCCCAGCAGCGCGCCGTAGAAGGTCTTGTCCATCGGCGCCCTAGCGCGTGGCGAGGTAGTAGACCGGGCCCGCGGCCAGCAGCACCTGGATCCAGTCGGCCACGTCGTTCTGCCGCCCCGTTGCGCCGATGGCGACCAGCCCGCCCACCGAGATCAGCACGGCCAGCGCCTGGAGGTGCCAGCCCCAGTGCGTGCCCAGGTCGCGCGGGCGCCCGAGGCGGCGGGCCAGGAGGCGCACCACGACCCCCAGGGCGAAAGCCCCGAGCAGCCAGAGCACCGGCGCCCGGTGCGGCGCGAGGTCGTCGGGCGCCACGCGGTCGTAGAGCAGGACGAGGGCGTAGCCGGCGCCGGCAAGCAGCAGGAGGCGCACGGTGCCCGCCGGCAACCCGAGCGGCGGGCGGGGCCGGGGCCCGATCGGGGGCGCCCCCGAACCCCCCGCCGCCCGGGCCGCGAAGTAGGCCGCCCCGCACATCAGCGTGGCGACCCACAGCCACGGGTCCGGGACGAGCCCGTCCTTGAGGTCCAGCACGGTGCGGGCCACGAGCCCGAGCAGCAGGAGGGCGCGCACGCTACCGGGGGGCAGGCCGAGCGGCTTGAGCATCGCCTCACCTCGGGTCCGGGACGGGCCGCTCGGCCCGCCGACCGGGTAGACTCCGGCCTCCCACCGGAGCCCGGCATGAGTCGCATCATCCCCTCACATTGGGGGCACCAGACGAAGTTTCGGACGGAGGCCCAGGGCCTCGCCCGCCGGATCTTCGGCGAACTGGACCCGGCGCTGGACCCCCGGGTCCTGCTGCTGGGCCTGGTCATGGACAGCGACCGGGACCTGTACCCCCTGTTCGTGGACGCCGACCGCAAGGACTCCCTGACCAACCTGTTCCAGGAGGCGGCCCGGCACGCCAAGGCCGAGCGCGCCCGGATGTACGCCGAGGTGGAGGCCCAGGAGGGGCCGGAGGGGGTCCTCGCCCGCAAGCGCCGGATCATCCTGGAGGCCTGGCGCCTGGGCGTGGAGGCGGCCCTCACCACCGACGCGGGGGCAAGGGACGCGGCCTTCTTCTCCTCCGAGCCCCGGCGCGTGGACGAGTTCCTGATCTGCACGGTGCTGCAACTCGACCGCCGGGCGATGAAGCAGTACTTCAGCCTGCGCAAGGACGCCGCGGACGAGGCGGCCGGGCGCCCGGCCTCGCTCATCGAGGCCACCGTGCAGCAATACATCCGCAAGTGCGCCGTCGGCCTCTCCGAGCAGAACGTCGGCGCGCTGGAGCCCGACGCCGACTGGGACCACGAGGAGATCCTGCGCAGCGCGGGGCGCGCGCTGGCCGACTACCCGGCGCTGGGCGGACGCCGCGACGTGACCCGCCGCGGGCTCTTCCACGCCTGCAACACCATCAGCTCGCTGCTGCACGAAGGCGAGGCGGGGCGCGGGACGCTGATCCTGTCGCACCCCGACCACGCAGGCCTCAAGGTCAAGGTGCGCTTCCAGCGGCCGGTGCGCCTGTACGACTACAGCGCGGCGCGCAAGATGCTCGAGACGGCGCGCCCCGGCTTCGCGCTGCTCTCCGACGGCGCCGTGATCTACGGGCTGGGGTCCATCGACCTGGGCCACTCGGTGCCCGGCGACGCGCTCTTCCAGGTGAACTTCCTGCGCCACTACACCTGGGAACTGCTCTACGGCGCGCGGCCGCTGATGCGCGTCTCCTACGGCCACCCCCGCCTGCCGCGCCTGCCCGTCCTGGAGGCGCGCTTCCGCGACCTGGCGGCGCGCACCTTCCCCGCGCTCGGGCCCGAGGCGCTCGACCGGCTCTGGGAGTGCGCCCGCACCGCCAGCGAGCAGGCGCACGGCACGATCCTCGTCGTGCGCGAGGCGGCCGGCGAGGAGGCCGTGCGCCTCAAGGCCCAGAGCGCCCCCGTCGAGGGGGTGGAACTGGGGAGCGACGCGCTGCTGGCCATCTCCTCGGTGGACGGGGCGGTGCTCGTGGACCCCTCCGCCGTGTGCCACGCCTTTGGCGTGATCCTGGACGGCCGAGCCACCGCCCGCACCGACCCCTCGCGCGGCGCCCGCTACAACAGCGCCGTGCGCTACGTCCAGGCCTCCGAGTGCCCGTGCCTCGCGGTGGTCGTGTCCGAGGACGGCGGCGTGGACATCGTCGTGCGCGAACGCGAGGCCGAGGCGGGCTAGCCCGCCGCCAGCGCCGCCGCGGCCGCCGTGCCCGCGACGTGGCCGCTGGCCCAGGCCCACTGGAAGTTGAAGCCGCCGATGCGGCCGTCCACGTCGAGGATCTCCCCGCACAGGTGGAGCCCCGGGCAGCAGCGCGACTCCAGCGTGGCCAGGCGCACCTCGCGCAAGGGAACGCCGCCGGCGGTCACCTCGGCGGAGTTCCAGCCGCGGGGACCCGTCACGGGGAGCGGGTCGGCGAGCAGCACCCGGCGCAGGGCCGTGCGTCCCTTGGCCGGGACCTGGTCCGCGCGCCCCAGCGGGTCCACGCCCGCGGCGTCCAGCAGGCCCGCGCCCAGGCGCTGGGCGAGGCGCGCGCCCAGGAGGTCCTTGAGGGGCCGCGCGCCCCCGGCCTTGAGCCACCCGTCCAGGTCCTGCGGCTCGAGCCCGGGCAACCAGCAGACCTCGATCGTCGAGCCCGGCTCCTCCTCGATCGCGGTCAGGTAGTGGCGGCTCGCGTCCAGCACGGCCGGGCCGCTCACGCCAAAGTGCGTGAGCAGCAAGGCACCCTCGATGCGGGCGCGCCGCCGCCCCCCGGGGGCCCGGATCGTGAGCACGACCTCGGCGCTCACGCCCGCCAGCGCCGTGAGCCGGTGCCCCGCGGGCAGGCACAGGGGCACGAGCGCGGGCAGGATGCGCGGCGTGAGCCCGTGGCCGAGCGCCCGGGCGAGCGCATGGCCGTGGCCGTCGCTCCCGCTCTTGGGCAGGCTGCGCCCGCCGGTGGCCAGGATCACGCGCCGGGCCGTGACCTCGCCGGCCGGGCCGCGCAGGCCGAAGCCGGCGTCCCGCCGCTCGATCGCCTCCACGCGAAACGGGTGCCGGAGTTCCACCCCGGCCGCCCGGGCCGCGCCCAGCAGGGCGTCGAGCACGCTGCGCGCGCGGTCGCTCACCGGGAAGAGCTTGCCCGTGGGTTCACGCTTGAGCGGCACGCCCAGGGCGGCGAAGAAGGCGATCGTCTCCGCCACGCCGAAGTGGCGCAGGACCTGGCCGATCGCCTTGGGCGAGCCGCCCCAGAAGTCGGCCTCCGCCACCTCGGTGTGGGTCACGTTGCAGCGCCCGCCCCCGCTCACGAGGATCTTCGCGCCCAGGCGCGCCGCGGAGTCCAGCGCCAGCACGCGGCCCCGACCGGGCCCGAGCGCCCGCGCGGCGGCGATGGCGGCCATCAGCCCGGCGGCCCCGGCCCCGACGACGACGAGGTCGGCCCGCCCGGCGGTCACCGCGCGAAGGCGAGTTCGAGCGCCGCCTCCGCGTCGATCACGACGGGCGCGTCGAAGCGGTCCGCGAACGCGGCGAGCGCCGCCCGGCAGGTCTCGGGGTCGCCCACCAGCACCACCACCGCCCCCGGACGCAGCACCTCGGCCGGGGCCAGGGCGTTGAGGTCGGCGGCCGTCAGGCGGCCCAGCGCCTCGAGGTCGGCGGCGGGCGTGGCGGGCGCAAGCCCGGCGCGGGCCAGCGGGGCGAGCACGCCCGTCACCCCGGCCAGCGACTCGTAGGCCCCCATCAGGTCCTGGCGGCCGGTGGCCACGGCCTTCGCCACCTCCTCGGGGTCGACGTCGCCCGACCGGATGCGGTCCAACTCGCGCAGGAACTCGCCGAGCGCCTCCGTCGTGACCGACTGCTCCACGTTGGCGGAGGCGAGGAAGAGGCCGGCGGCGCAGCCCAGGTCAAAGGCCGAGCCCGCGCCGTACGTGTAGCCCTTGTCCTCGCGCAGGTTGGCGTTGAGGCGGCTGGTGAAGCTTCCGCCCAGGATCGTGTTGAGCGCGCCCAGCGCGCTGCGCTGCGGCGTGGCCAGCGGGGGCGCCGGCGCCAGGAAGCGGATCACCGTCTGGGGCGCCCCGGGACGCGCCACGACCAGCGCCCCCAGGCGCGGGCCCGCGGGGGGGGGCGGCGGCGCCGCCTCCCGGCAGGCCGCGGGGGCCGAGGCCACCGGGCCGGCCGCGGCCGGCGCCGCGCCAAAGGCCCGCTCGGCCAACGCGCGCGCCGCGGCCGGCGTGAGGTCGCCGGCCAGCAGCAGGATCGCGCCGCGGGGGTCGCGCAGGCGTGCGTGGTGCGCCCGCACGTCGGCCAGTTCGAGCGCGGCCGCGCGCGCCGGGGTGCCGGCGGGCGGAAGGGCGAAGGGGGCCGCGGGGCCGTAGAGGAAGGCCGCTCCGACGTGGCGGGCCAGCGCGGAGGGGTCGTCGGCCGTGCGGCGCAGGTGCTCCACCTGCAGCGCCTGCTCGCGCCGGAAGGCGTCTGCGGCAAGCCGCGGGCGCTGCCAGGCGTCGGCCATCAGCCCGAGCGCCTCCGGCGCGTGCGCGACCAGCGTCTCGAGCGCCAGCACCGTGGCCTCGCGCTCGGCGGCGATCGAGAGCGAGGCGCCCAGGCGCTCCAGCGCGCCGGCGAACTCCAGCGCGTCGCGCTCGCCCGCGCCCTCGCCCAGGAGCGTGGCCGTCAGCGCGGCCAGCCCGGCCTTTTCGGGCGGGACCGCCGCGGCCCCGGGCCCCAGCAGGAGGCGCGCGGAGAGCAGCGGCAGGCCGGGACGCTCGACCAGCCAGACCCCGAGGCCGTTGGGCAGCCGGAACACGTGCGGGTCGGGGGGCACGAAGGCCCGCGCGGGCGCGTCCGGCGGCCGCTCGGCGCGCGTGGGCAACCCGGGCGGCGCGGGGGTCGCGGGCACGACCCGAAGGACCAGGCGCCGTTCGGGGTGCAGCACCGCCCGCGCCACGGCCCGCACGCCGTCGGGCGTCGCCTGCTGGTAGCGCGCGAGGTCGGCGGCCAGCCCCTCGGGGCGCCCGAGGTAGGCGTCGTACTGGTTGAGGCGGTCGGCCACCTCGAGCAGCGACTGCAGGGCGCTCACGTTCTCCGTCTCGACGCGCGCCCGGGCGCGGGCGAGTTCGTCGGCCGTCGGCCCCTCGTCGCGCAGCCGCGCCAACTCCTCGCCGACCCGGGCCTCGATGCGCTCGAGGTCGGCGTCCGCGCGGGCGGTGACCTGGATCTGGAAGAGGCTGCCCAGGCGCATGCTCTGCTGCCAGGCGGCCACGTCGACGGCCAACTCCTCGTCCCGCACCAGGCGCCGGACCAGGCGCCCGTTCTTGCCTTCGCCCAGGGCGTAGGCGATCAGGTCCATCTCGGCGTCGCCGGGCGCGTAGAAGGCCGGCGAGTGCCAGACGAAGACGAGGCGCGGGAGCTGGACCGCGTCGGCCACGGTCACCCGCTCTTCGCGCAGCAGGGCGGCCGCGGGCGCGGACCGCCGGGGCACCTCCGCGCCGCGCGGCAGCGAGCCGAACAGCCCCTGGATCAGCGGGCGCACGGCCGCGGCGTCGAAGTCGCCGGCCACGACGAGCGTGGCGTTGCTCGGCACGTAGTAGGTGCGGAAGAACGCCTTCACGTCGTCCACCGTGGCCGCCACGAGGTCCTCGTGGCTTCCGATCACGTGGAAGTGATACGGGTGGTCGACGGGGTACATCCGCTCGTAGACCAGCAGTTCGGACGGCCCGTACGGCGCGTTGTCGTAGGCCTCGCGCCGCTCGTTGCGCACGACCTGCCGCTGCAAGTCAAGCTTCTCCTGCGTCATGGCGTCGCCGAGCCCCTCCAGGCGGTCGGCCTCGAGCCACAACAGCGTGGGCAGGAGCGACGAGGGGCCCCAGCTGTAGTAGTTGGTGCGGTCAAAGCCGGTCGAGGCGTTGTTGGCCCCGCCCCCGGCCTCCATGATCTGGTCGAACATGCTGCCCGGCACGCGCTCGGTGCCCATGAACATCAGGTGCTCGAAGAGGTGCGCAAAGCCCGAACGCCCCGGGGGCTCCTCGCGGGTGCCCACGTGATACCAGAGGTTGACGGCGACCATCGGCAGGTCGCGCCGCTCGTGCAGGATCACCGTGAGCCCGTTGTCGAGTTGGTACTTCTCGGCCGCGAGCGCCGGGGGCTCGGCGCCGGCGGGCGGAGCGAGGAGGAAGGATAGGGAGAGGAGGAAGAGGAGGCAGGACGCGGGCGCGCCGCGCGGGGCGGCGATTGACAAGTCAACGAGCGGGGTCGTGCTGTTTGCGTTGTCGGCGGAGGCGCATCGTTCGTTGAGCGTTCAATTCGAAAAGCATGACGTGGAGAAGATTTATCACGCGCTCATCAACGGCGTCCCAAAATGGGAGGAG
>JAPKHB010000176.1 GCA_026647295.1 Planctomycetota bacterium
TGGGCGAGGCCCAGGTCCGCGGTGCGCTGGAGCTCAAGCCGCAGGATCTCAAGTTCTTCCCGCGCGACGGCGCCTTCGCCGACGCCGGCTTCGCCGCCGACCCCGACGTGCCGGCCATCGACTTCGACGGCCGCCCGCGCGCCGGCGCGAGCGGCCCCGCGGGCCCGGTCAGCGCCCGGCGCGTCCTGCGCCGGGCGCCCCGCCGGTCCGGAGCAGTTCGAAGAAGCGGTCCTCCGCCTGCCGGTAGCGCTCCTGCGAGCCGCGGAACGCGGCCACCGCCTCCCGGACGAGCGGCGCGAGCGTCTCCTCGTCCAGGTCCTCCCGGGCGAGCAGCCGGACGAGTTGCCCGGAGGCCTGGTTGAGTTCGCGCATCGCCCGCATGTAGGTGAGGGAAGCCAGGCGCAGGTTCTCGAAGGCGATCTCCTGGGCCTCAGGCTCGTTGAGGAGCTTCCAGGGGTGCGCGCGGATGTCCTCGGAGGCGTCCTGCAGGTTGCGCGCGGTGTCGATTAGCGCGTGGAGGAAGGTCTCCAGGTCCAGGCCGGCCCGGGCGAGGATCCCCTCGGCGCGCGCGGGCAGCGCCTTGGCCCGCTCGGCCAGGGCGGCGAGGTCGGCCCCGCCCCGCTCGAGGCTGGTGAAGAAGCGCTCGAGCTTGCCCTCGGCGTCGGCCACGATGGCCTCGACCCGCTCGGTGATCCGGCGGGCGGCGGCGGCGGCCGCCTCCAGGTCGGCGGCCAGGGCCTCCATGCCCACGCGCCCGCGGCCGGCCAGGGCGCGCACGTCGGCGGAAGCCCCCTCCAGGTTGCCGCCGATGACGTCGAGCCGCTGGCGCGTCTCCTGGAGCGTGGCCTGGAGTTCCTTGAGGCTCGCCACCGCGGCCGCGTTCATCTCGCCCGTGTCGAGCGCCGCCAGCTTCGCGCGCGCGTCCTGGAGCAGCCCGCGCGCCTCCAGCATGACCGTCTCCCCGCCCTCCACGAGCCCCTCCACCTTCTCGAGCAGGCGCGCCACGCTCTCCGAGATGCTCGCCAGGCCGGGGGACTCGCGGGCCGGGATGGGGTGGGCCCGGGTGTCGGCGTCCCCCAGGTCCGTGGGGGCCAGCCCGGGCAGGAAGTGGAGCTTGCGCACGCCGGTCAGGCTCTCCTCGATCTCGACCAGCGTGCCCCGGGGGATCGCCTGCTCGGCGGGCATCTTCACCACCGCGAGCACGTAGACCTCGCGGGCCACGCCGGGCTCGCCGGGGGCGAGCCCGAGCCGCAGGCGGTCGCGCGCGGTGAGGGCCGCGTCGCGGCGCAGTTCCTCGCGCTGGAGGATCTCCGAGACGCGCCCGATGGGGGTGCCGTTCATGTAGGCCGGGTCCCCCACCCGGGGCGCGAGGAAGCCCTGCTCGAAGCGCACGTGCACGTAGCGGTACTCGCGCCAGATCGGCTCGGCGCCGCCGGCGTAGTAGACCAGCGCGAGGAGGCCGGCCAGGGCCAGGAGCACCACCAGGCCTGCCTTGAGCTCGGCGCGCGGGGTGTACATGCCGGTCGTCTCGCTCCTTGGATCCTGACGGTACCGCCCGGGCTAGAGGCGGAACAACAGGAAATAGTTCAGGATGGCGTCCGCCACGATGATCGCCACGATGGAGCGCACCACGGCCTGGGTGGTGGCGCGGCCGACGCCTTCGGCCCCGCCCCGCACCTGGAAGCCCTGGTAGCAACCCACCGCGCCGATGATCAGGCCGAAGACGGCGGCCTTGAACAGGCCCCGCCACACGTCCTCCACGTCCAGACTCTCCCAGGCGTGCTCGAGGTAGGTGTTGGCGCTCATCTCGAGCACGCCCGTCGCCACCACGCCGCCCCCGAGCAGCCCCACGTAGTCGCCGAGGATCGTCACCGAGGGGACCATCACGAGTACGGCCAGGAGGCGCGGGGCCACCACGAAGCGCACCGGGTTGAGCGACATGGTCTTGAGCGCGGTGATCTCCTCCGAGACCACCATCGTCGCGATCTCGGCGGTGAGCGCCGCGCCGATGTACCCGGTCATGATGATCCCGGTGAGCAGCGGGCCCAGTTCGAGCACGATGCCCACCCCGAGCAGGTCGCCCACGTAGTCCACCACGCCCAGGGCCAGCAGGATCTTGCCCCCGATCAGGGCCAGGATCACCCCGGTGAAGAAGTTGACCAGGAACACGACCGCCAGCGAGCGCGGCCCCACGCGCACCGCCTGGGTCCAGAACGAGCGCACGCCGCCGGCGCGCCGGCGGAACGGGGCGGAGGCGGCGTGGCCCAGGGTCTCGCGCACCAGGAGCGTGACGCCGCCCAGGTAGTGCACCAGTCCCAGCGTGGCGGCGCCGAGCCCCGCCACGAGCGAGCGGACGCGGCCCTGGCCGGGCGTGCCCATCGCCTCCTCCTAGGGGCGGGCGGCGGGCCGGCCGGGGCCGGCCCGGGGCCCGCCGACGCGCGGCCCGCCCCGCCTCACGGCCCGCAGGCCTCCGCGCGCGACGTGCGCAGGTCGAACACCTCGTTGAGCCGCGCCAGCTCGAAGAGCTTGCGCACGTCGGGGTTGAGGCCGCACAGACGCAACTTGCCGCCGTAGCTGCCCACCGACTTGAGCGCCTCGATCAGCGTGGCCAGGCCGCTGGAGTCGATGAACGACACCGCGTTGAGGTCCACGACCAGCGGCGAGGAGCGGCTGTTGAGCGCCGTGCGCAGCTGGGAGCGGAGCTCCGGACTGGTGTGCAGGTCCACCTGGCCCTCCACGATGAAGATGGCGGCGGTGCCCTGCGTTTCCTGGGTGACCTTCATGACGATCCCTTCGCGGCCGGAGCGTGCTTCTCCAGCGTCAATGTCGTCCCGCCGTGGGCGTTCGGACGATACTCCACGCGGTCCATGATCGACTTCATCAGATGGACGCCCAGGCCCCCGGGGCGCAGGTCGTCCAGGGGGCGCGACGCGATCTTGCTGGGATCGACGAAGTGCCCGTAGTCCACGATGTCCAGCCGGAAGTGCTCGGGCCGGGTCCCCAGCAGGAGGTCGATGCGCTGGTCCGGCTCCCCGCCGTAGGCGTGGCGGATCACGTTGGTGACCGCCTCGGTGACCGCGAGGAGGATGCCGTGGGTGGTCTCCGGGTCGAAGCCCGCAAGGCGCGCCCCCTCCGTGACCATGGCCCGCACCATCGGCAGGTAGGCCGTGTCGGAGGGGACGGTGCAGCGGACTTCGTTCACGGGGCGCGGCCTTCCGGGGGCGCCGCGGTCCCGGCCGACCCGCCGGCGCGGGAGGAGGAATACCACGCGCGCCACCGGGCGATGTGTTCGCGCCGCTGTGCGTCGGGCAGGTCGGCCCGGTATCCGGTGTCGTGGCCGGTCAGTTCGCGCAAGGCCCGGCCGGCCGCCAGCCGCACGCCCCCGTCCGGGTCGTCCAGCAGGTCGACCAGCCGCGGCACGAACGCGGGGTCGCCCCGGGCCACGGCCGCGTGGACGGCCCGCATCCGCACGGCCCCGTTGGGGTCGTAGAGCGCCAGCGCCGGGTCCGCGGGCGGGGCCGGACCGTCGGCCGCGCAGGCGGCGAGCAGGCACAGCGCCAGCCCGGCAAGGGCGCCCAGGAGCGCCCGGGGCGTGCGGGATGGGCCCGAGACCCGCCGCGGGCCCTTCGGAACGCGCGGTTCCCGTCCGCCCCCGCCGGCGCTCCCGTTTCCGTCGCTCGCGCGCATGGCCGCCTCGCCCCCGGCCCCCCCGGCTGGGGATTCTGGGCAGGGACGGGGCCCAACGCAACGCCGGTCCCCGCCGCAGGGCCCCCTCAACCGGCCAGCAGGCCCTGCGCCCGGTACCAGGCGGCCGTGCGCCGGAAGCCCTCCTCCAGGTCCACGGCGGCCCGCCAGCCCGTCAGGCGCTCGAAGCGCCCGGGCGTGCAGACCCAGTGGCGGGCCCCCACCTCGCGCAGCCGCTGCGAACCCAGCAGCGACGCCCGGCCGCTCACCTGCGAACCCAGGTCCACGAGCCGGCCCAGGAGGCCGAGCGCCCCGTGCGGGACGCGCAGGCGCCGCGCCCGCCGTCCGACCGCCGCCTCGGCCGCCGCCAGCACCTCGGCGAGCGTGACCACCCGCGGGTGGGCGACGAAGAAGGGACCCGGGGCCTCGAGGTCCCCCTCCACGGCGCAGGCGAAGGCCCGGGCCAGGTCCGCCGCGTGCACCAGGCTCATGCGGTCGGCCGGGTCGCCGGGCAGCAGCGCAAGGCCCTGGGCCACCGCGCGAAAGAGGGTGAGGAAGTCCCGGTCGCGCTCGCCGTACACCGCCGGGGGGCGCAGCACCGCGACCGGAAACGGCCAGGGCCGGGCCAGCACCACCCGTTCGGCCGCGCGCTTGCTCTCCCCGTACCAGCCCAGGGGCCGGGCCGGGGCCGCCTCGGTGAGCGGCCGGCCGTCGGGCGCCGGACCGACCGCGGCGAGGCTGGAGCAGAGCACGAAGCGGCCGGCGAGGCCCGCGTCGCGCGCCGCGGCCAGGAGCCGGGCTGTCCCCCGCGCGTTGGTCTCGTGCATCTGGCGCGGCGTGAGGCTGCGGGTGAGGCCCGCCAGGTGCACCACCCCGGCGCAGCCGCGTAGCGCGGCGCCCAGCCCGAGCCGTGCGCGCAGGTCGCCCGCGACCCATTCGACGGCCGTGGAGCCGGGGAAGGCCGGGGGGGCCGGGCGGCGCGTGAGGCAGCGAACGCGGTGCCCGCGCTCGAGCAGGCAGGCCACGACGTGGCTGCCCACGAAGCCGTGCCCGCCGGTGACGAGGATTCGCACGGGAGCCGAGCATAGTGGGCGCCCCCGCCCGGGCCGCCGGGCGTCTACGGGCCCGGGGGGGCCGCGTCCTGGACGCCGAGCCCCCCGGCCCCCCAACGCGCGCGCCCTCCCGGCGGGGGGCCCGGCTACCATGGCGCGCCCGGGTCGGAGCCCGGGTCGCCCCGGGCCCCCGGGGAGGGTACGCTTCGCCGCCCGGCGGTCGGGGGGCAGCGCTACGCACCGGGCAACGGCCGGGGGCCGGGCGCAGGTCGGCCAGGACCGTGGGCAGCCAGGACCGAGGACAATCGCTTTGGACCTCTTCGAGAAGGCCGCCCGCTTCCGGCGGGCAGACGAGTTCCGGGAGGCGGGTCTGTACCCGTACTTCCGGGCCATCGACGACTCGGCCGAGGGGACCAACGTGGTCATCCACGGCCGGCGCCTGGTCATGGCCGGCTCGAACAACTACCTCGGCCTCACCCACGACGCCCGGGTCAAGGCGGCGGCCTGCGAGGCCATCGCCCGCTTTGGTTCGGGCTGCACCGGCTCGCGCTTCCTCAACGGGACGCTCTCGATCCACGTGGAGTTGGAGGAGCGCCTGGCGGCGTTCTTCGGCAAGGAGGCGTGCATCACCTCCGGCACGGGCTACCAGACCAACGTGGGCGCCCTGGCCTCCCTGGGGGGCAAGTCCGACGTCCTCTTCGGGGACCGCGACAACCACGCCTCGCTGATCGACGGCGCGCGCCTGGCCTTCGCGCGCCACCTCAAGTACCGGCACAACGACATGGCCGACCTCGAGCGGCTCCTGCGCGAGACCCCGCTGCCGGACCACGGCGCCCGACTGATCGTGACGGACGGCGTCTTTTCGATGCTCGGCGACCTGTGCCCGCTCCCGGAGATCGTCCGCCTCGGGCGGGCCTACGGGGCGCGGGTGCTGGTGGACGACGCGCACGGGGTCGGCGTCCTGGGCGAGGGGGGCCGCGGCACCTGCGAGCACTTCGGCGTGCTCGACCAGGTGGACCTGATCGTCGGGACCTTCTCCAAGTCCTTCGCCTGCCTGGGCGGGTTCGTGGTCGGACCCCGCCGGGTGATCGACTACATCCAGCACACCAGCCGCTCGGTCATCTTCTCGGCCAGCATGACGCCCGCCAGCGTGGCGACGGTGCTCAAGTGCCTGGAGATCATCCAGACCGAGCCCGAGCGGCGCCAGGCGCTGTGGGAGAAGGTGCGCCGGATGAAGCGGGGCTTCGAGGAGTTGGGCTTCGACCTGATCGAAGGCGGCGGCCCCATCTTGAGCGTCGTGATCGGCGACGAGGTCGCCACGCTCGAGTTCAACCGCCTCCTGCTCGAGCAGGGCGTGTTCGTGAACCCCGTGCTGCCCCCCGCCGCCCCGCCCGGCATGAGCCTCCTGCGCACCTCGTACATGGCGACCCACACGGACGCGGACCTCGATCGCATCCTGGAGGCCTTCCGGGCCGTGAACGAGCAGATGCGGATCGTGAAGTAGGTCCCCGCCGGGGGCCGGCCGCCCGCCGGAGCGAAGGGAGGTCCATGGCGCCGACGCCCTCGTCCGTGACGGCGCCCCCCCCCGGGCGGGCGCCGGGCCCGGACGGACTCGAGGTGCGCCCCGAGCGCGGGCGGGCCGACCGGCGCCGCTTCCTCGCCCTGCCCTACCGCCTGTACCGGGACCACCCCGTCTGGGTGCCCCCCTTGCGCCTGGCCGAGCGCGCGCTCACCGACCGCCGGCGCAACCCCTTCTTCCGCCACGCCCGCGCCGAGCACTTCCTCGCCTGGCGCGCCGGGCGGGTGGTCGGGCGCATCGCCGCCATCGACAACCCGCGCCACAACGAGGTGCACGGCGAACGGGTGGGCTTCTTCGGCTTCTTCGACGTGGAGCCGGACCCGGCCGCCGCCCGCGCCCTGGTCGCGGCGGCGGGGGCCTGGTGCCGCGCGCAGGGGCTCACCGCGCTGCGCGGCCCGGTGAACTACTCCACCAACGACTCCTGCGGCGTGCTGGTGGAGGGCTTCGAGGATCGGCCGCTCCTCCTGATGCCCTACAACCGCCCCGACTACGAGGCGCTGCTCCTGGGGGCGGGGCTCGCGCCGGTCAAGGACCTCGTGACCTACTGGATCCCCAACCCGCACCCCATCCCCCCGCGCTTTGCGCGCGTGGTCGACCGGCGCGCCGAGCGCGCGGGCCTTCGGCTTCGGCCCATCGACCTTCGGCGCATGTCCGAGGAGGCGGCGCTGCTCAAGGACCTGTACAACCGCTGCTGGGAGCGCAACTGGGGCTTCGTCCCCGCCACGGACGCGGAGTTCGACCACGCCGCCAAGGACCTCGCCCGGTTGGTGGACACGCGGCTTTCGTGCATCGCCGAGTGTGCGGGCCGCCCCGTGGGCTTCTCGGTGTTCCTGCACGACCTCAACGAGTTGCTCCACGGCACCCGCGGCCGGCTGCTGCCCACGCTGTGGTGGCGGCTGCTCACGGGGCTGCGCCGGGTCCGCCGCGGGCGCTGCATCCTGCTCGGCGTCGTGCCCGAGGCACGGGGCCTGGCCATCAACGAGGCCTTTTTCGTCCACGCCCTGCGCGCGGGCCGCGACGCCGGGATCGTCGGCGTGGAGGCCGGCTGGATCCTGGAGGAGAACCAGGCCATGCGCAAGCCGCTCGAGGCCATCGGCGCGTGGGTGAACAAGCGCTACCGGATCTACGAGGCGCCGCTCGGACCGGCCGCCCCCCCGCCGCCCTTGTAGTTGTCGGTGGCGACGAAGCTCACCGGCGCCTTCGATTCGACCCCCGAGTCGATCACCACCACCGGGATCCTGCCGCGCACGGCGGTCTCGATCGGGGCGACGAGCCCGCGCCGATCTCGGAAATCGAGATCTGGACGCTCGAGCCGGGTCCCAAGCCCGCGGTCGACCGCGACTCGCTGCGCGCGCTGCTCGAAGCCACGCCATCCGATCACGCCGTGATCCCCGAAGCCCTCGACTTCGCGAGCGCGCTGCCCGAAACCGTCACGCTGAGCTCGACCGGCACGAGCAGCCAGGAAGCGTGCGCCAGTGTGAGC
>JAPKHB010000177.1 GCA_026647295.1 Planctomycetota bacterium
CCCTGCACCCCCCCGCGCCCCTCCGGGCGCGCCGATGGCCTGGGAACGGGGCCGGATCCCGCAATCGGAGGGAGGGCCTCCGCGGCCGGACGCGCCGCGCGAGGTCGAATGGGCTGAACGGATGCCTACGAGCAGCCGGAGGTGGCTCCGCAGGTAGTGCACTTCTGGCAGGCGCCGTTTCGCACCATCGTGAAGGAGCCGCACTCGCCGCAGCAGTCGCCCGAGTAGCCCTGCAGGCGCGCCTTCTCGCCCTCGGACAGGACGCCGGTGGCCGCGCGCAGGGTGAAGCGCGACTCGCTCACCTCGAGGCTCACCTGGGCCTCGGCCTCGCCCCGGCGCACCTCGGGCTTCACGCTGTAGCCGCGCTCCGGCCGCGGGGCGGCCGGCGCCGCGCTCCCGCTCCCGGCGCCGTGCCCGCCGACGCCGTTTCCCGCGCCGTTGCCCGCGCCGTTGCCCGCACCGTTGCCCGCGCCGTTGCCCGCGCCGTTGCCCGCGCCGTTCGAGCGGGCGGCGGGGCGCCGGGCGATCAGGCCCGTGCTGGGCGGGTGGATGCTGGCCGCGTCGAAGACCCCCCCGGCCTCGGCCACCCGCGCCGCGCCGCCGGCCGGGGGGTCCTTGCGCACGGCGTCGGGCTGCAGGTCCTCCTGGGTCACCTGGGCCAGGTCGCGCCGGTCCAGGTACGAGATGGCCAGTTCCCGGAAGATGTAGTCGATGATCGAGGTGGCCATCTTGATGCGGTCGTTGCCGCGCACGATGCCGTTGGGCTCGAAGCGGGTGAAGGTGAAGGCCTCCGTGAACTCGTCGAGCGGGACGCCGTACTGCAGCCCCAGCGAGACCGCGATGGCGAAGCAGTTCATCAGGCTGCGGAAGGCGGCGCCCTCCTTGTGCATGTCGATGAAGATCTCGCCCAGGCTGCCGTCCTCGTACTCGCCGGTGCGCAGGTACACCTTGTGGTCGCCGATGATGGCCTTCTGCGTGTAGCCGCCCCGGCGCTGCGGGAGCCGCCGGCGCTTCTGCAAGTGCCGCACCACGACGCGCTCGGTCACCTCGCCGACGCGTTCGCGGATCGCCTCGGCCAGGGCCGGGGCCCCGGTGGCCGGGTCGGCGTCCATCGCCTCCAGTTCGTTCCAGTCGCTCGCGACCGAACTGAGCGGCTGGCTCAACTTGGACCCGTCCCGGTAGAGCGCGAGCGCCTTGATCATGTGGTTCCAGGACGTGCGGTAGGCCTGCATCACGTCGGCCACCGTCGCCTCGTGGGGCATGTTGATGGTCTTGGAGATCGCGCCCGAGATGAACGGTTGCGCGGCGGCCATCATCAGGATGTGCCCCTCGACGCCGATGAAGCGCCGGCCGTAGCGGCCGCACTTGTTCGCGCAGTCGAACACCGCGAGGTGCTCCTCCTTGAGGTGCGGGGCGCCCTCGATGGTCATGGTCCCGCAGATCCAGTCGTTGGCCTGCTGGATCTGCTCGCGGTCGAGGCCGAGGTGGCGCAGGAGGTCGAGCCCCGGGTCCTGGATCAGCGCCTCGGACAGGCCCAGTTCCTTGCGCAGGACGTCGTCCCCCAGACGCCAGCGGTTGAAGGCGAAGGAGAGGTCGAAGGCGCTGGGGAGCTGCTGCTCGATCGCGGCGATGGTCTCGGCGCTCAAGCCCTTGATGCGCAGGAAGGCCTCGTTGAAGTGCGGCGCCCCCTTGAGCGAACCCGTCCCGGTGACGTGGCGCACGATGTCCTCGGTCTGGCGCTCGGTGTACCCGAGCCGGCGCAGCGCGGACGGCACGGAGCGGTTGATGATGCGGAAGTAGCCGCCGCCGGCCAACTTCTTGAACTTCACCAGCGCGAAGTCGGGCTCGATGCCGGTGGTGTCGCAGTCCATGACCAGCCCGATCGTGCCGGTGGGCGCGACCACGCTCACCTGGGCGTTGCGGTAGCCGTAGCGCTCGCCCAAGTCCAGCGCGCGGTCCCAGCACTCCCGCGCCGCCCGCAGCAGGTCGGGCGGGCAGTGGTCGGCGCTCAACGCCATCGGCGTGACCGTCAGCCCCTCGTAGTCGCGCGCGGGGGCGGCGTAGGCGGCCCGGCGGTGGTTGCGGATCACGCGCAGCATGTCGTCCCGGTTGCGCTCGTAGCGGGGGAAGGGGCCGAGTTCGCGGGCCATCTCGGCCGAGGCGGCGTACGCCTCGCCGGTGAGCACCGCGGTGAGGGCGCCGGTCCAGGCGCGCCCCTCGGGCGAGTCGTAGGGGATGCCCAGGCGCATCAGCAGGGAGCCGACGTTGGCGTAGCCCAGGCCCAGGGTGCGGTAGTCGTAGGAGCGGCGGGCGATCTGCCGGCTCGGGAACTGGGCCATCAGCACGGAGATCTCGAGGACGACGGTCCACAGGCGCACCGCGTGGCGGAAGTCCTCGACCTGGAACGCGCCGGTCTCCTCGTCCAGGAAGCGGCCGAGGTTGAGGCTCGCGAGGTTGCAGGCCGTGTCGTCCAGGAACATGTACTCGCTGCAGGGGTTGCTGGCGTTGATGCGCCCGTCCCGGGGGCAGGTGTGCCACTCGTTGATGGTGGTGTCGAACTGGACCCCGGGGTCGGCGCAGGCCCAGGCGCTGAAGGCGATGCGCTCCCACAGCTCGCGCGCCCGCAGCGTGCGGGCCACGCGGCGGCTGCCGTCCGGGCCCGGCGTGCGGAAGTACAGCGTCCACTCGCCGTCCTTCTCGACGGCGCGCATGAACTCGTTGCTGATCCGCACCGAGTTGTTCGAGTTCTGCCCCGAGACCGTGACGTAGGAGTCGCTGTCCCAGTCGGTCGAGTAGATTGGGATCTCGATGCCCGTGAAGCCCTGCTGCGCGAGCGTGACGCAGCGCTGGACGTAGTTCATCGGCACGCAGCACGCGCGGGCGTCCAGGATGGCCCGGCGCAGGGCCGGGTTGCGGCGCCAGTCGTAGCGGGCCTCCCCGGCCACCGCGGGCGGCGCCCCGGCCCCGGCCGGGGCGTCGGCCCCGGCGGGCGCCGGCGGACGGCAGGCCTCGAAGATCCGGTTGAGGGAGCGCTCCAGCACGCGCGAACCGGCGACCAGCGCGGCCACCTTCTGCTCCTCGACCACCTTCCAGTCGACGAAGGCCTGGATGTCGGGGTGGTCCACGTCCAGGCACACCATCTTGGCCGCCCGGCGCGTGGTCCCGCCCGACTTGATCGCCCCGGCGGCCCGGTCGCCGATCTTGAGGAAGGACATGAGCCCGGAGGACCGCCCGCCGCCGCTCAAGGGCTCGCCCTCGGCGCGCAGGGCGCTGAAGTTCGACCCGGTGCCCGAGCCGTACTTGAACAGGCGCGCCTCGCGCACCCACAGGTCCATGATCCCGTTCTCGCCCACCAGGTCGTCCTCCACGGCCTGGATGAAGCAGGCGTGGGGCTGGGGCCGCTCGTAGGCCGAGCGGCTGCGCGTGAGGCGGCCCGTGCGCGGGTCGACGTAGGAGTGGCCCTGGGGCGGCCCGTCGATGCCGTAGGCGAAGTGCAGCCCGGTGTTGAACCACTGCGGGCTGTTGGGCGCGCAGCGCTGGTCGGCGAGCATGCGGCACAGTTCGTCGTAGAAGGCCTGGCGGTCCTCCTCGCCGTCGAAGTAGCCGTGCTGGGCCCCCCAGTGCGTCCAGCAGCCGGCCAGGCGGTGGAAGACCTGCCGCGCGTCGCGCTCGCCCCCGAGTACCGGGCGGCCGGTCTCGGGGTCGGCAAGGGGCGTGCCGTCCGGGCCGACCTGCGGCACGCCGGCGCGCCGGAAGTACTTCTGCGCGAGCACGTCGGTCGCCACCGAAGACCAGGACTCCGGCACCCGCACGCCTTCGAGGCGGAACACCACCGTGCCGTCGGGGTTGCGGATCTCCGAGGTGCGCGAGGCCCAACGCAGCCCCTCGTAGGGGTCGCGGCCGGCCACGGTGAAGCGACGCGGGATCTTCATGGTCCTGCTCCCAGGGGTCGACGGGGCGCCCTCACGCGCCCCGTCCGTCCCCGTCTCTCGTCCTGGTTCTGCGGGCCGGCCCCCAGGCCTGCGCCCTGGGACCGGCGGCTCCGGGCGATGCCAGGCGGCGCCGGCCCCCGCGCCCCCGGGGACCCGCGCCCGGGACCCCCACGCCGGGGGCCCCTGCCAGCGCCCCCGGCCCGAAGGCCCCGCGGGGGCGCCCGCCCCCTCCGGCGACCACCGCGGCCCGAAAGGCCCGGCACCACCAGAGGTTGTGGGCGATCCCACGCGACCCACGACATGTCGTACCACGGGGGGGCCCCGTTGCACGCTCCATCTCGTCGGCCCCGGGGTCGCCTCCGACCCGGGGGCCAGACCATACGCGCCCCCGGGGACAGGCCCCCGGCGGCGGCCCGCGGCGCCCCTGCGCCGCCCGGCTGTCGGGGGGCCCGCCCACAATCCCCGCCGGACCCCCCGGCCCGAAGGAGCCCCCATGATCGCCAACGACAAGTGGATCCGCCGCATGTGCGTCGAACAGCAGATGATCGATCCCTTCGTCGAGACGCTGGTCACGCAGGGGAAGATCTCGTACGGGCTCTCCTCCTACGGCTACGACGTGCGCGTCGGCGAGCACTTCAAGGTGTTCCACAACTTGAGCAGCGCCCTCGTGGACCCGAAGGCCTTCGACGAGCGCTCCTTCGTGGACGTGCGGGGCGACTGCATCATCCCGCCCAACTCCTTCGCGCTGGCCGAGACGGTGGAGCGCTTCCGCATCCCGCGCAACGCCTTGAGCGTGTGCGTGGGCAAGAGCACCTACGCGCGCTGCGGCATCATCGTGAACGTCACCCCGCTCGAGCCCGAGTGGGAGGGCGTGCTCACGCTCGAGATCAGCAACACCACGCCACTGCCTGCGCGCATCTACGCCGGCGAGGGGATCGCGCAGCTCCTCTTCCTGCTCGCCGACGAGGCCTGCGAGACCTCCTACGCCGACCGCCGGGGCAAGTACCAGGACCAGGCCGGCCTCACGCTGCCGCGCGTGATGGGCCTGCAGAACCTGCTCCGCCAGCCCACGGCCTGATCCCGGCGGCCGCCGCGCCCAGACGCGGGGCGCGCCGTCCTGCGGGGCGCACCCCAAAAACGCGGCGAAGGGCGCCGGAGCGCCCTTCGCCGCGGGGTCCTGGAGACCCTCGGCCGGCATCGGTCGCCGGGGTCGCCCCCGGCCCGGACCGCCGGCCCGCTGGAGTCTGGTTGTGTGGGGTCTAGATGTCCTGCGGGCGCACCGTGCCGCGCTTGTTGGCGACGCAGCGGCCGACGGCGGCGTGGAGCAGGCCGATCACGGCGGTGTTCACCGCGTCGATCATCTCGCCCGAGCAACGCACGCCCTTGCCCTTGATGACCTCCTTGACCTTGGAGCCCACCACGACGTTGAGGGCCTTGCCCGCCTTCTTCTTGCCGCCGCCGCGGGCGGCCTTCTTCTTTGCAGCCATGTACCTCTCCTGCGCGCCTCGAAGGGCCGCGCTGTGCCTGGCCCCGGGAGCGGCGCGCAGCCGTGCGCGCGTCCGCGGGGCGACCTTGGAAAAATGCAGCAATCCAGCCCTGAAGGCTCGATCGCGGCGGGAATGTAGCAGGGGCCGGGGACATGGCCGAAGGCAAAAAAGCGCCAAAAACAGGCAATTGGGGCCAATTGACGCCCGCCCGCGGATCCACCGGATGGCGACGTACACGCGTGGGCACCGCGCGCGGACCCCTTGCGCACGCCGGTCCGACGCCGCGCGCAGCCACCCTCGCCGGCGCCCCGGCACCGGTTCGCGGCGCCGGCCGTGCGACGCCCCGCCCCCTCCCGCGCCCCCCGGGCTGGTCCGGCCGCAGCCCCCCGGCCCCAAAAACAAATCCGGGGCCGGCTCCTTTCGGAGCCGGCCCCTACACAGCGCAAGGGGAGCCGGGAGGGAGGGTTGGGCAGGAGGAGGGAGGGAAGAAGGCTCGACCCTCGCGACTGTGCCCTTCCCTACGCGCGAGCGCGGGGGTTGTTGGCGGGCGGCCGCGGGTTCTGGCGGCGCGCCGGATCGCCCCCGCCGCCCGCCCCGGGCCCGGATTTCGTGCGGGGCGGGGCCCCCCGACCCCCAAGATCGGCCCGAACCGGCGCGACTTTCGTGCGGGTCGCGCCCGGCCGCCCCGGGCCGGGACTGGCCGCCCGTGCGGGCGGCCCCCCGGGCGCGCGCCGGCTCCCCCGCCCGGGACCGCCGGCCGAAGGCGCCGGAGGCCGTCCCGACGGACCGGGTCCCGTACCCGTACCATCCCCTGCCCCCGGAGCGGAGAGCCCCCTTGCCCTGTGACGCCTCCGAGATCCTGCGCGCACTGGCCGCCAAGGCGCAGGAGAGCCGCGACCCCGAGACCCTGGGCAGGGCCCTGGTCACGATCCTGCGCGAGCAGTTCCCCCAGGCGTCGTGGGCCGGCATCTACTGGCTCAAGGGGCGCGAACTGGTCCTGGGGCCTTACGCGGGACCGCCCACGCCCCACGCGCGCATCGCGGTGGGCCAGGGCGTGTGCGGGACCGCCGTGGCGGAGGATCGCGACCAGGTGGTGCCGGACGTCGGGGCCGCCCCCCACTACCTGGCCTGTTCGCCGGCGGTGCGCAGCGAGATCGTGGTGCTGATCCGCGCCCGGGGACGCGTGGTCGGCCAACTCGACCTGGACTCCGAGCAGCCGGCCGCCTTCGGACCCGACGAGCACTGCGTGCTGAAGGCGGTCGCGGACAGCTTCGGCGCGCTGCTCGCCGGCTGAAGCCCCGGACGGGGCGCAGCGCCGCCCGGGTGCGCAGGGGCGCCCGCCGCGGGAAGTGCCGCGGGCCTTGCGCGGGGAAGGACGGGGCGCCGACCCGCCTCGAATGATGCACCGGAGGCGGGCTCCGTACGGTCAATCGGCGCGGGACTCCCCGTACCATGGGCGCGTGGGGTCGCGCCGGCACCTGATCGTCGCCTGCCTGGGGGCCGCGCTGGCGGCCCCTTGGGGCCGCGAGCCGGCCGCGGCGGGGGACGCCGCCGGCCCGCTGGTCCCGGAGCACGCGGTGCTGGACTATGGCGTGGTCGGGCAGGACCAGGAGCACACCCGCACCCTGGCCCTGCGCAACGCGGGGGCGCAGCCGCTTCACGACCTGGGCCTGCGCACGGACTGCGGCTGCTACACCGCGAGCCTCTCCGCCCGCACGCTGGCCCCTGGGGCCGAGGCGACGCTCTCGGTCGCCTTCCGCACCCTCACCTTCAGCGGCCCGGTGACCAAGAGCGTCGTGGTCGGCTACCGGGTGGAGGGCGGAGCGGAACACACGCTGCGGGTGGGCCTTTCGCTCAAGGTCCTGGGCGGGGTGCTGGCGCATCCGGGCCGCCTGCACCTGGGCGACGTGCGCGAGGGGGAAACCCCCGGGGGCCGGGTGCGGGTGGGGTGGTACGACGGCGTCGGACGCCCCTTCCAGATTCGGGGCGTGGAGGCCGGTGCGGCCCCGATCGACGTCACCTGGGCCCCGTGGCAGGGCACGGAGGACCCGCGCTGGCGGGGTTTCGAACTCGCGGTGCGCCTGCGGTCGCCCCCCCCGCGCGGCCCCTACTTCGCCGAGTTGGTGGTACTCACCTCCGACCCTGACCGCCCGCGGCTGGTGATCCCGGTCACCGCCCTGGTCAGCGCGATGGCAAATTGCAGGATCACCAAAGCGCCGCGCAGCCGGCCGCCGCGCATGCCGCTGCGCACTTCACCCTTCAGCACATTGGCCGGTTGAAACGAGGAAAGTACGAAGGCCGGATAGCCGCCCGCCAGAACGCCAACCAGGAGCGTAAAGCCAAGCAGACCGGCGAGGGCACGCGGGTGGGCGA
>JAPKHB010000178.1 GCA_026647295.1 Planctomycetota bacterium
GAGGATCGTGCCCCACCTCGCGGGCGGGTGCGTAGGACTGGGTGTCGCGCTACGGTCAGGCTGCCCTGGCGTCCTTCGGAGCCGCGCCGCGTCCCGCGTGCTGCGCCCCAGGCGGTGGTATCGAACGAGTTCCTGCAGTCGGTGCATGTCGGTCCTTCGTGCGCCCATGAGGTCCTCCCGAACAGGGGTCTGTCCGGGCAGGGTGGGCGCCCTCTCGGGCCTCGGCCAGGGAGGCCTCGGGCGAGCGCGCGGTGGACCAGCTCTGCCGACCCGGGGTGGACCAGCTCTGCCGACCTGGGGTGGACCAGTTCTGCCGACCTGGGCCTACCTCACCGCGCGCTCGGAGTGGACCAGTCCTGCCGAGCCACGGGTGGACCTGATAGCCCGGCCTGTGACACCCCGGGGGTGGAGGCGGGGCGGGGGTGTCAAAGAGCGGGCCGGTCAGGCGCAGACGGCGCATCGTCGGGCGCGGTTGACGGCGAGGCGGCGTTCGCGGGCCGCAGCCCGGCGCCCGGCCAGGCGCGCGGGCACCTCGGCGCCGGTCCCGAAGAACATCTCGTCGGGCGACTGGCCCTCACCGCACGCGCTGCTCGAGGTGGCTCAGGCGGGCTAGGAGGTGGGGTGGGGCGCCGTCCAGGCCGGGGGCCGAGATGACGGGCCGGCGGGGCCGGCGGACCCAGGCGGCGGCAAGGGGATGGCGCTCCGGGTGCCCGTCCGCTACCCTCTGGGCCAGCCATGGCGACGAGAACTCGAACGAAAGGTGCAGCATGTCGTGGCACGGAGCACCGTACAATCCAACTGGTGTGCCGAGGTAAACCCAATGCCCCAGTACTTCACGATCGACACCAGCAAGCCGATCCCGAGGGGACCGGACATTTCGTACCAATGTCTCAAGTGTGGCGACGTTATCCCCTCGGTCGAGAGACCAGGCGCACCGTGGAACTGCAAGTGCAACTCTGTGTCAGTGGATCACGCGGCCTTCAAGACCTGGTTCGAACATCCGGACCTGGCAAGAGGAGTGCGCGAAAGTACCCCTCGGACTTGAACCGCGGTTCGCGGCCCTGCTCCGTGTCAGACCGAACGGCACGTTTCTGACGAGTTCTCGTCAGGCGCGGGGGCACGGGCCGCAGCCCAACGGTCGGCCAGGCGCGCGGGCACCTCGGCGCCGGTCCCGAAGAACATCTCGTCGGGCGTCTGGCCCTCACCGCACGCGCTGCTCGAGGTGGGTCAGGCGGGCCAGGAGGTGGGGTGGGGCGCCGTCCAGGCCGGGGGACTAGATGACGGGCCGGCGGGCCCGGCGGACCCAGGCGGCGGCGGTAGAGCGGGGGACGCCCGGGCGGGTGGCGAGGGAGGGGTCGCCGGTGTCCCGGATGAGCCGGACGCGGCGGTGGTCGTAGATCCGTTTGGGTGCGGGTGGCCATGGCGCCATGGTGCCGCGGGCCCCCGCCGGCGGTAGGGGGGTGGCGCTCCGCGTGCCCGTCCGCTACCCTCTGGGCCAGCCACGGCGACGAGAACTCGGACGAAAGGTGCAGAATGTCGTGGCGCGGAGCACCGAACCCGACAGCGGTGCCAGCGCGTTGCTGCTGGCGACGCTGCCTCTTGAGGATCGCGCATTGCGACGTGCAAGCAAAACCCTGGCGGCGTCGTTGCTCTTGCTCGGGGGCTTGACGCTGTATGTCTTGGCAACGCGCGAGCACGCGGACTCTCATGGCGGTCCGAGTGCGTCCTCGCCCTCGTCCGTTCCCAATCGCTCGGCTGCGATGGACGGACAGCCCAGACTGGTCGGCCGGGACACGCCCCTTACAAATGAGGAGGCGGCGGTCGTCGTCGTCTTCGGAAGAGTCGAGTCGCCGCTCGTCGGGCCTGTTGCAGGGGCACGTGCGAGCATCGGAGTCCAGTCCGTCATCACAGGACCAAACGGCAACTTCCGTCTCGTAGTTCGGCAGACGGCGGCCTTACCAGCGCAGACGCTAGAGGTCACGCATCCGGACTACCGGAGCGAGTCCGTACGACTGGAGCGGGCGATCGTCCTCGATGAGCTCGATACGGGCACCATCACCCTTACCCCACGAGATGATGTGCTCCTGCGTGTGGTGGATGCTCGAGGGGCACCGGTACCCGACATCCAAGTCGCCGGCAGCGGCCGCAGCGCGAATCTCAGACAAAGCGGGCGCGGCCCATTCCGGTACGGTGCTTGGAACTGGTCGCCGTTGGGGCAGACGGATGCGCAGGGCCTGGTGAAGGTCGAACTGCCGCCCATCGAGCCCCCTCTTCTGATGCTGAGAGGTGTAGACAATCTCGTCTACGTGACGGCAATGCCGCCGATGTCGCGTGACGGCGCGCCCAGGGAAGTAGTGCTTCCCGATGCTCATCGCCTGACAGTTCGTATCGAAGGACCCGACGTGTCGTCGGAGTGGCTTCTTCGCATCACGGCCCTCGCTTCGACACCTTGGACGATCGATAGCCCCGTTGCGCCCGAGAACGACTTCCGCTTGGCGCAGGGGGAGTACAAGGTGTCTCTGCTCGCGGACGATTTGCCTGTCGCAGAAGAGATGGCAACGCTGACATCCGACGCGACGGTGACTCTGCTGTCCAAAGCGATCGGAAGGCTGTCGGTTCGTGCCACGGACCGTGCTGGAAAGGTCGTTCCGGAGTTCACTTGCGGGGCCCGCCCTGGCAAGCGCGGTGAGACCGTGGGGAGCCTGCGCCCATCGCATGTTGGCGGCACTCTGTTTCGCATGAAGAAGCACGCGAAGCAGGGGGTCGCCGACTTCTCCGTGCCGCAATACGATGACATGAGTCACGTCGTCGTGGTCGTTGCTGCCCCGGGCCACGCGGTTGCCGCTCGCTGGGTCGAGTGGCAAGCTCACATGAGTCTCACCATGGAACTCGAGGTAGGCGTCCGCGTAGTGGGTACGATAGCCAACCCGCTTCCAGGAATGCAGGTGGGACTCCGGTTCGTAGAGTCGAACGACCCGCTGCTCCCATTGAAACTGCCGCGCGAACAAGCGGAACTCATCTCGCACCAAGTCGTCGGGACAGGCGGGGCCTTTGACTTGGCCGGATGGGGTAGCGGCGTGTACGAGGTACGCATCGAGCATCCTCTGTCGCTCGTCCTGGATACCCTCGAACTGCAGGCTGGGGATGTCCATAGATGGAGTGGCGAGGTTCCTTCGGGAAGCCTCACGATCAGGCCGAAGACTCCGGGTCGCCCAGTGCCGAGCAGCGTCCGGATGCTGGGGGTTCCGGCGAACGATTCGGCCAGTGCAAGGGGGTCAGGTGCGGCCTCGCGCGCTGCTCTGCATGGGGAGACTTCGAGCGACGTCGTAGCCTTTCCCATGCTGAGCCCCGGGACGTACGCGGTGGGTTGGATCGAGGACCTGATGCATCTGGGCCCCACGGCAACCGCCCAGGACGTGTTGAGGTCCCTGCCTGGGCGCGTGCTCGTCGTCGATATCGAGGAGGACGACATGCACAGGACGCTGGTATGGCCTGATGTTCCTCGGCCTGCGCAGGTGCGGATCCCTCTTTACGAAGCGCCGTCGGGTTTCGCGGAACGCTTCATGGGCGCTCTCATACTGGAAGGCGCGACAGCACTCCGCGAGGTCGACTGGAAGTCTGCATCTTGGCAAGGAGAATGGCTCGGTGCATTCCCTCCGAAGACCGGTGGGTGGTTTCTTGGGGCGCGCAACGACTCTACCGGACCGCCGACATGGTTGTGGGCGCGCAGATTCGACGACATCGGTGAGCTCACGGGCGCGACGCCGATTGCTCCAGCCCTGGGCCGCGCTGACATCACGATCGAATGGAACGGATCGGGGGCTGCGCCTGCCTCACTCGAAGTTTCGTGGATGGATGGTCCCAGGGGTCTTCCCTGGGCGCGAAGCGTCGCACTCGAGAACGGGCGCGCGGAGATTGCGGACTTGCCCGCAGGACGTTACCGCGTGCGCCTCACGGGCGGAAGGCATGGCGTGATCGAGACCGATGCCACCTTTGTGGTGCCCGCGGGGGGCTCTGTCGAGGCCGTGGTGGCAGTGAGTCCGGTCTCGGGTCGGTAGGCCGCCCTGCGGTAGCGTCGTGACAGAGCGACCTGTGTGAGGTGCCAGCCTCGCGTTTCGGCGCTCGGTGATGGAATTGCACACGGGCGGCGATCCTGTGACTCTGATCGGTGCTCCGCGTCAGGCCGAACGGCACGTTCTTGACGAGTTCTCGTCAGGGGGGGGCGCGGGGCGTGGCCAGCGGCGCGCCTAGCGGCGGGGGCCGGCCCGTCTGGGGAGAACGTGGCGGCCCGGCCGCAGGGCCCTGGGCACGTTGGCGCCCCGGGGTGATGCTGGCCGGCGGTTGCGACATGTTGCTCGGGCCGCCGGTCTGCTAGGTTCTGGGCCAGCCATGGCGACGAGAACTCGAACGAAAGGTGCAGGCTGTCGTGGCACGGAGCTGGGCTCGCGGTCGTCGGTACTTCAGCGGCCGACCCAGGGAAGGTGCGTGTCCGTGGCTCCGAACTCGCGGACGAGCGCGACGAGCGGTTCGGCATCCTCCCGGGACACGCCGTCTCCGAGGTGGATCCGGATGCGCTGGGACGGCGACTCGAGCTGCAGTTTCGGAAGGAGCGCGGCGAGCACTCTGCGCAGGTCCTCCTCCCCCACGTTGGCGACCTCAAAGGCGTACCGGACTGTGCCCCCCCCGTCGGAGAGCACCCAGATGTCCAGGGGCCCCGCGACGTCTTTGACCCCGGGTGTGTCTTCCTCGGTCGGCCAGTCCGAGGGGTCGAAGTGGAGTGGCACGGGCTCGGAGGCGGGGACCTCGGGTTCCTCCATCAACTTGCGGAAGAACGGAAGCATGATCGTCAAGTCGATCGCGAGGATGAGGAGAGAGAGCGAGACGGTCCACGGCGGCCACCGATAGAAGGCGGGCGTCTTGTCGCTGCCGGCTCGCGTCGTGCTCCGACGCCGTTCCTTGAGCGTCCCTCGCTTGCGTGCCCGGGGTTCGGAAGCATCGGGGTCCACGTGTCCTCCCGGGCCCAGCATAGCCCCCCCACGCCAATGACGCGTGGGACAGGTCGGACCTCAGGTCTACTGGGGGGGTCCGGAGACCTATCGCATGCCTAACAAGCCCATGCCGTCGACGCCCCGCCGTGCTCCCTGTCAACCTGAACGGCACCTCTTGACGAGTTCTCGGCAGGCGGGGCCGTGCGCGGCGTGGCCGGCGGCGGACCGGCGGCGCGTCGCCAAGGCGGGCGGCCCCGGTCGAAGCGCCCCCGGCAGGCGCCCTGGCGTGAGCTTGGCCGCGGTAGGGGCATGGCGCTCGGGCCGCCGGTCCGCTAGGCTCTGAACCACCCATGGCGACGAGAACTCGAACGAAAGGTGCAAAATGTCGTGGCCTGGTGCCGCCCAGCTGACTCAGCGTCTCGCGGAGGGAGGGCTGCCTTGCTTCGGCGCGGCATACTGTGGAGTTTGATCGGAATCGCGGGGCTCCTGGCGTACTACGCGCACTCGACCCGGGAGCGTGACGCGCACGAAGCGGCCTACGACTCCCGGGCAGACCGGCAGCAAGGCGACCCGGACGGACCCGGATTGGAGCCCGCGGCGACTCGGACCAATGGGGCCGGCCCCCACTTCGATCCCGCGGTCGCGAACCCGGGTACGCCCGTGACCGATGGCAGCCCGACCCGTGACCTGCGCATCTCGGGCATCGCCTATGATGACCGCGGGAACCGCGTGCCTCTTGTAGTGGTGGCCCACGGAGCGAGGTGCCCGCACCATTTCCGCACCGTGCAGGCCGGACGTGATGGGACCTTCGCGCTGGATCTCGCCGTTCCCGCTGGCTGCGACGAGGTTCTCGTGACCGGGCACTTGGATGAGGGAGGGAAGACGCAAGTCGCATACCCGCAGCGGCTCTCGGTAACGCCAGCGGTCAGCTCGCTTGGCTGTGTCCTTCTGGTGCGCGGCGCGGGACGGCTGCAGGGCAGGAGTGAGGTGTCCGGCGCTAACACAACGGGAGGCACCCTCGTCCTCGTATCGCAAGTCCCGCACAGCGATCCCCAACCCTACGAGGGCTGGAACGCCGAGGCGTGGGTGACCCTGTCGAAGCTCGTGAGTCCCGCGGCAGACGGCTCCTTCAGCGTGTGCATCCGCCCCGGCGGGTTTCGCGTACGACTCCTCTCCCGCAGCGGAACGCTGGGGCCTGCAGTGCATGGAGTGATCGAAGCCGGACAGACCATCGATGTGGGTACGCTCGGAGTGCCTGGTCCCGGAGTTGCATGCGTGCTGCGGGTGATGGGTGATGATCAGCGGCCTCTCGCGGGCGCTTCGATTCAACTGAGTGATCCGGACCTGGCCTTGATGGACGCCGAGGGCAACGGCGAGTCGCCCCACTTCGTCACCGACGTGAGCGGGCTCGTGCGGCTTCCGGCGGTTGACCTGCGTGCCCTGCCGCTCTCCGGGGCAGTCTGGGCGAAGGGCTTTGCTCCGACTCGCTTTGACCTCCCAGCGCAAGGGGGGGAAGTCGAGGTCACCTTGCGAAGGCTGGCGCGTTTGTTGATTCGGCTCGGTGGCCCGCTCCAACGAGCCGACCCGCTCATCCTGCAGAGCGTCAAGGTGCGGATGGGTACATCGGGCCCCGTCAGCGAGACACCGGACGGTGAGGCACTCCCACCCCTTGAGATCCTGAAGACACTGGCCTGGATTGCGGGGCCTGACAAGGAGGTGTTGCCCGGGACACGAGCCACGCTTTCGACCTCGCTTCCGCCTCCCGGGGTCTACAGGGTTTGGCTTGAGCTGGGTTCCAGCCCTCTCGCTGGCGGCACGGTGGTCGTCGCAGAGCGCGCGAATCCGAACGAGGACGTCGTCATCGATCTCGAACCTTCGCCGGGGAGGATTGTGTCGATCGAAGTGGCCTTGCCAGAAGCCCTCGCCACATCGATCACTGCGAAGCACCTGTACCTGACTCTTCGGGCGGGGGCAGAGGATCCGGGTGCGGTCGTCCTGAGGACAGCCGATTTCATCAGTGGCGCGCCCACGCCGGTGTGGGTTCCAGCGGACAAGTACGAGGTGAGCGTGGGAACTCGCCAGCGAGGGCTGTTTCCCATACGCGCGGCGACGATGCTCATCCGGGGCGATCACCTGAAGATCGTGCTGGCGCCTGGCGAGGGCTCCGGAGATCTTTCCGTCAGGATGGTCGGGCCGGAGGGGGAGAGGCTCGAGTCTGCTTGGCCGATCGTCATCCGAGGCCCCTTGGGCGAGCATGGGCGGGGACGCATCGTCTCGGGCCGCACGGCTGGCGATGGAACCCTGAGCGTCAAGCTCCTGGCCGGGGAGTACGAACTGCGTACGGGTCGTTCCTTCGTGCACCCCTACGCAAGGAAACTCGTGCGGGTTCAAGCGGGCGCAACGACGGCGGTCGCGTTCTCACTGCTTTCGGAAGAGTGACCATACGGCGCGGCTCGTAGCCGTCACTCTGCTTGACAACGAGCAGTGCTCCCTTTCACACCAAATGACGCGCTTCCGTCGAGTTCTCGACAGGCTGGGCCGAGCGGAGCCGGCGGCGGCCTGACCGACCCCCCCTGGGCGGGGTGGCTCCGGCCGTAGTCCCGTGGGCCGGGTAGGGGGTGGCCATTGCAGCCGCCGTCCGCTACCCTCTGGGCCAACCATGGCGACGACAACTCGAACGAACGGTCCAGAATGTGGTGACACGGAGCACGGACCACACGCGAAAGGGGCCCGACGGCAAGGCGCGTCCCATGCCGGGGACGCCGATGGAGCGTGCATGAATCGCGCAT
>JAPKHB010000179.1 GCA_026647295.1 Planctomycetota bacterium
CGGGTGGAGCATGCCGTCCTCGCGGTCCTCGATCTGGTGGCGGGCGAGCGGTTCGTGGGCGGTGGGGGGGGGCGGGGCGGGCATGGGCGGGAGCATACTCCTTGGGCTTCCTCGCCGCGTGCCCGGCGGCGGTCACTCGGGCACCCGCGGAATCCCTGGCGCCGGCGGCGGGGGCGCCGTACCAGGGGCGCGTGCGCGTCGTCCTGCAGCGGGTGTCGGAGGCCAGCGTGGCGGTCGAGGGCCGCACCATCGCCCGCATCGGCGCCGGGGCGCTGCTGCTCGTGGGGGTGGAGCGCGGCGACGGCGAGGCCGACGCCGACGCGCTGGCCCGCAAGGTCGCGGCCCTGCGCTGGTTTCCCGGCCGCACGCCCATGGACCGCACGCTGGCCGAGGCGGGGGGCGCCTGCCTGGTCGTGAGCCAGTTCACCCTGCTCGCCGACCTGGCGCGGGGCAACCGCCCGGGATTCGCCGACGCGGAGGAGCCGGCGCAGGCCGAGCGCCTGGTGGCGCGGCTGATGGCCGGCCTGGCCGCCGCGGGCCTCCTCGTCGAGGGCGGCCGCTTCGGCGCCCGGATGGCGGTGGCCCTGGTCAACGACGGGCCGGTCACCTTCTGCCTCGCGGCGCGCGGGGGGCGCCTCGGGTCGTGAACGAGGAGGCGCCCTCCCCGCTGTCCCGCAGGCGCCAGCTCCTGTGGCTGCTCGCCCTCGTCCTCCTGGTGGCCGGGCTCGTCTTCCTCGCCGCGGGCGAGGTCTGGCCCCGCTGGTTCCGGGTGGAGGGCGCCCCTGACCCCGCCGGGGCCCGGGCGCCCGCGGGCGGCCGTCCCGGGCCCTTTTGCACAACCTTTGCCGCCCGCCCCGCCCCCTTGCCCTACACCTTGACCTTCGCCCCATGCGCGCGTCGGCCCCGCCCCCGTTCCGTTCTGCCCGCCGCCGGTTCGGCTAGCCCGTGCGCCGCCGCGGACGCTCGCCGGCGCCCCGCTGGGGGCGGCGCCTCCTGGGCGCGCTGGGCTTGTGGCTGGCGCTCGCGCCCGGCGCCCGGGCCGGGGGCGTGCTCGTGCCCGTGGAGGGGTCCGCGGACGAGCAGGAGTCGGCGCAGGTCGAGTCGCTCTCCGTCGAGTTGGTGGTGCGGGGGGGCCACGCGGTGGTCACCGCCGAGCAACTCTGGCGCAACGGGGGGGCGCAGCCGCTCGAGGGCGAGTTGATCGTCCCGCTGCCGCCCGGGGTGGTGTCCTCCTCCGTCGCCGTCTTCGAGGACGGCCGCGCACGGGAAGGGCGCGTGCTCGAGGGCCCGGGGGCGCGCGCCGCGTTGCTCGAGCTGCTGCGGCGCCGGCGCGAGCCCGCGCTCCTGGAGGCCCTGGGCCGGGATCTGTTCCGGGCCCGGCTGCCCGCGCTCGCCCCCGGGGCGACACGCCGGCTCGTGGTGCGCTACGAGCAGCCCGTGGCGACCGGGCTCGGCCTTGGCGGCTGGACGCTGCCGCTGGGGGCGATGCGGCACCGGGCCGCGCCCGGCGCCGAACTGGCCCTGCGGGTGGACCTGACCTCCGAGCGCGAGTTGGCGCTCGCGTGGAGCCCGACCCACCCCGTCGCGTGGCGCCGCCTCGGAGCCGGGCGCACCGAGGGGGTCTGGCGGGGCCCCCTGTCCCCCCAGGACCCGGACCCGGCCCTGGTCTGGGGCGATACGGCCGGGGGCCTGGGCGGCGCGCTGCTCACCTGGTGGCCCCAGGGCGAGGAGCGCGGGTGGTTCCTCTTCCTGGCCGCGGCCCCGCGGGCCGACCCCGCCGCCGCCCCGCGCAGCCTCACCTTCGTCGTGGACACCTCGGGTTCGATGCTGGGCGAGAAGCTCGAGCAGGTCCGGGTCGCCCTGCGCGACGTGATCGCCGGGTTGGGGGCGCAGGACCGCCTCAACCTGATCGCCTACGACACCGCGGTGGTCCCCCTGTGGAGCGCCCCGCGGCCGGTGGACGCCCAGGCCCGCGCGGAGGCCCTGGGCTTCGTGACCCGGCTCCGGGCGAGCGGCGGGACCCACGCCGAGGGCGCGCTGGTCGCCGCGCTCTCCCCCGCCCCGGCCGAGGACGTCCCCTCGCTCGTCGTCTTCCTCACGGACGGGCGGCCCACGCTCGGAGAGACCGACACCGAGCGCCTGCTCGCGGCGCTGGACGCCGTGGACCCGGCCCGCCGCCACCGGGTCCACGCCCTGGGCGTGGGCGTGGACGTGAACGCCGTGCTGCTGGACCGGCTGGCGCTGGCCCACGGCGGCCGCCACCTCGTCGTGCGCCCGGGCGAGGACCTGGCGGAGCGGCTCGGGGCGCTCGCCGCGCGCCTCGAGCGCCCGGTGCTCACGGCGCCGCGCTTCGGGGCGGTGGGCCTCGATCCTTCGGACGTGCACCCCGCACGGCTCCCGGACCTCTTCCCCGGCGAGACCCTGGTGGTGACGGGCCGCTACCGGGGCGCCGGGCAGGTGGACCTGGAACTCGCGGGACGGGACGGCGCGCTCGAGCGCACCTGGCAGAGTACCGGCTGGGCGGCGGCCCCCGGCGAGGGCGCCGCGGGGTCCGGCGTCGGCGACGCGCCGGCGCGCCTGTGGGCCCTGCGGCGCATCGCCGAGCGGCTGGACGCAGCGCGGCTGCTGGGCCAGGCCGAGCCCGGCCTGGCCGCGGAAGTGACCGCGCTGGGCCTGCGCTTTGGGATCCTCACCGAGTACACGGCCTTCCTGGCCGAACCGGGCGGGGCCGGCGGGGAGGATCCCGCCGCGGCCCGGCGGCGCGCCCACGCCGCCATCCAGAGCCTCTCGGCGCGGCGCATCGGGGCGGGCAGCCTCGCGCAGTCGGCCAACCAGGAGCGGCGTCGGCGGGCCCTGCGCCCGCCCGGGGCGGTCCAGCACCTCCTGCTGGCCACCCCGGACGATCGCGACCTGCTCGAGGTGCCGCTCGGCGGCGTGCGCCACGTCGGCGGGCGCACGTTCTGGTACCAGGGCGAGGGCGGGGGATGGGTGGACGCCGCCGTCGCCGACCCCGCGGCCGTGGACGAGGCCGTGGTGCGCTTCAGCCCCCGCTTCTTCGAGTTGCTGGAAGGGGCGGGCCCGGCCGACGGGGCCGCCCTGGCCCAGCCCGGGCCGCTGGTCCTGCGCTGGGGGGGGCGCACGCTGCGCCTCCTCGGACCCTGATGGGGCCACGGCGCCCTGGGTAGGCTGACGCCCCGATGCACACCGCCCCGCCCCGCATCCTGGTGGTCGAAGACGAGCCGGCGCTCGCCCACGGCCTGCGCGACGCGCTGGCCTACCAGGGCTACGCCGTGGAGGTGGTCGGCGAAGGGCGCCAGGGCCTCGACCGCGCCCGGCGGGGGGGCTTCGACGTGCTGGTGCTCGACCTGATGCTCCCGGGGATGAGCGGCTTTGCGGTCCTGGAGACGCTGCGGGCGGAGGGCAACCCGACCCCCACCATCATCCTGACGGCGCGGGCGGCCGAAGACGACCGCGTGCGCGGCCTCGAACTGGGCGCAGACGACTACGTGACCAAGCCCTTTGCGCTGCGCGAGTTGCTGGCCCGGGTCGGGGCGCAGGTGCGGCGCACCCGGCGCGAACGGGGCGACGGGGAGTGCTTCGAGGCCGCGGGCGTGCGCTTTGACCTCGGCCGCCTCACGGCCTGGCGCGACGCCGAGGAGATCGTCCTCACGCCGCGCGAGGGCGAGATCCTCGCCTACCTGCGGGCGCACCGGGGCAACGTCGTCACCCGGGACCGCTTCCTCCTGGACGTGTGGCGCTACCCGACGGCGCGGGTGGAGACGCGGACGGTGGACAACACCCTGGCGGCCCTGCGCCGCAAGATCGAGGTCGACCCGGCCGCCCCGCGGCTGATCCTCACGGTGCGGGGCAAGGGGTACCGGTGGGGTGGATAGCCGGGACCCTGGGCGGGCGCCGGGGCGTCCTGCGGCGCCCGATCCTGCTGTTCGCGGCCATGTTGCTCGGCCCGGCGGCCGGGCTGGCGTGGCTGGGCTGGCAGAGCGTGGAGCGCGAACACGCCGCCCGCGCGCGGGAGGTGCGCGACGAGGCGGCCGCGCTGCTGGAGGCCCGCGCGGCCGAGGTGCACGAGGCGCTGGAGCGCGTGCGCCGGCGCGAGGAGGCGCGCCCCTACTTCGAGTACCAGGAGGCCTTCCTGCCCCTGGACCGCGCCGGCGGGAGCCTGGCCTTCCAGCCGAGCCCCCTGCTGGGGCAGCCGTCCGATCCCCTCGTGCGCGGCTGGTTCCAGTGGGAACTGTACGGCGAGGGGGTGGTGCTCGGCGAGCCGGAGGTGCTCCCGCGCGAGGCCAAAGACCTCACGGCGGCCCTCGCCGGACCCTACCGCGCCGCGCTCAAGGAGCGGCTGGAGGGGGCGCCCGCGGACCGGACGCTGCGCCGCGTGCCGGCCGTCCCGCACCCGCAGTGGAACGTGGCCGGCAACGAGGAGCGCGGCCGGCTCCTGGAAGAACTCGACGTCGCCCAGCGCCGGGCGGCCGAACCCGACGCCGCCCCCGCGACGCCGGACGAGGGCGGGTACCTGGGCCAGTGGCTGCGCCGCGCGCGCGATGAGCCGATCTCCGTGCGCACCACGGCGCTGGGCTACCTCTACGCCCCCGACGGCGAGGCCCGCGGGGTGCCGCTGCTCGCCTGGCGCCTCGTGTGGATCCCCGGCGAGCGCACCGAGCGCCGCGAGGTGAAGCGCGACCGCTGGCTGCTCCAGGGCTATGCGGTCGACCCCGCGCCCCTGCTGCCGGCGGAGTGGACGCGCCAGGGGCGCGTGCGCTGGATCCGGGCGGCGGCCGCCCCCGGCGTCGAGGGGCCGGACCTCAAGCGCCGCTCCCTCCTCGACGGCCTCGGGGCCGAGCCCGTGGGGCGCCCCCCGGGGCCCCGGCCCACGGCGCTGGGCCTCCTGGCGCGCCCGGACCCCGGGCTGGCCGCCGGGGCCCTCACCGACGCCCGCCAGCGCTTCCTCCTGCTCCTCGGCGGGCTCGTCCTGGTCGTCGCGCTGGGCTTCGCGGTGCTCGTGCGCGGGGTGCGGCGCGAGGTCGACGTGTTGCGCCGCAAGGAGGACTTCGTCGCCGCGATCACGCACGAACTGCGCACCCCGCTCGCGGGGATCCGCATGTACGCCGAGATGCTCAAGGAGGGCTGGGTCGAGACCCCCGAAGCCGCCGAGGGCTACGCGGGGCGCATCCTCGACGAGACGGAGCGGCTCGGGCAACTCGTGAACCAGGTGCTCGACCTGGCGGCGCTGGAACGCGGCGTGGCGACCGTGAGCGCCGTGCCCGGGGACCTGGGCGAGGCGGTGCGCCAGGCCGCGGCCTGGATGGAGCGGCGCGCGCGCGAGGCCGGGGTCGCCCTCGCCGTCGAGGTCGAACCCGACCTGCCGCCGGTTCCGTTCGACCCGCGCTGGATGCGGCCGCTGGTGCTCAACCTCCTGGACAACGCGATCAAGTACAGCGCCCGCTCGCCGCACAAGGAGGTCCGCGTCACGCTGGGGCGGGAGGGCGAGCGCCTCGTGCTGGCCGTGGCCGACCGGGGCGTGGGCATCGACGCCGCCACGCGCCGGCGTCTGTTCCGGCCGTTCCAGCGGGCCGGCGACGAACTCACCCGCGAGGCGCCGGGGCTGGGGATCGGGCTCGCGCTCGTCAAGCGCTACGCCGAGGCCCACCGCGCCCGCGTGACCCTGGAGAGCACCCCCGGCGCGGGCACGCGCGTGGAGGTCCGCTTCCCCATCTCGGCGGCCTGACGCCGCGCGGGTAGGCTGGGCGCGTGGTGCCGTCCCTCCTCGCCGCCGGCGCCTGGCTCGATCGCCTCGAGCGCGACCTGTTGCACGCCATCACCTGCACCTGGCACGACGAAACCCTGGGCTGGGTGCTGATCGAGGTGCAGCGCAAGGGCGTCGGGATCCCGATCGCGCTCGCCGGGCTGGGCCTGCTCGCCTGGCGCCGCGGTCGGGCCCTGGCCGGGCGCGTGCTGGCGACCGCCGCGCTCGGCTTCCTCCTGTGCTCCGCGCTGGCGGCGGGGCTGTGGCCGGTCGTGGCGCGCGAGCGCCCGCCCCACCACTACGAGCGCCTGCTGCGCACGCCGGCGGAGCAGGCCACCTGCGCCCAGGACCCCGGCGCGCTGGCGTTGCGCAACCCGCGGGTGTCGCACTCCTGGTCGTTTCCGAGCCGGCACGGGATCACCGCCGGGGCCGTGGTGACCGCGTTCTGGCTCGCCGGCTGGCGCTGGGGCCTGCTCGCCCTGCCGTTCGGCCTCCTGGTGGCCTGGGGGCGGATCTACGCCGGACGGCACTGGCCCACCGACGTCCTGGCCGGCGTCCTGCTCGGGGTGGGGGGGGCCTGGCTGGCCTGGCGCTGGGTGCCCGGGCTGTTCGGGCGGCTGCGCCGGGGCCGACGGGCCGGGGGCGGGGCCGGGGACGGCGCCAAGGGGTAGAATCGCGGCTTTCCCCCCGGATGCGCCGTGGACCTCCTTACGGATCACCGCCTGCGTCTGCTCGACCTAGACGGTGCGGCGCTCGAGGCCCTGGCGCCGGTGGCGCGGGCCCAGCGGCTGTACGAGCGCTTCCTCGAGCGCATCCCGTACGAGAACCTGTCCAACAACCGCGCCGTGCAGGCCGCGCCGGCCGACCCCGAGCGCTGGCCGCGCGCGACGGATCGCCTGCTGCGCGACCACAAGCGCTACGGGCTGGGCGGCACCAGTTTCTCGCTCTCGTACGCGCTGCGCGACCTCCTCCAGGGTGTGGGCCTGCCGGCGCACTGCACCCTGGGCTACAACCTGGTGACCGAGCAGGCCCACGCCGCGGTGCTGGTGTACGTGGACGAGGGGCCGCTGCTCTTTGATCCGGGGCTGCTGCTGTGCGGTCCGCTCCCCGTGCGCCCGGGGGGGTGCCTGGACGATCCGCTGGGCCGCGTGCGGCTGTCGCCCCGCTGCGGGCCGACGCTCACGGTGACCCTGGAGATGAACTGCGGCGAGCCCGTCGGGCTCGGGCCCGACAGCGACTGGGACCTCGGCCCCGCGCGCGACGGACAGCGCGCCGTCTACAGCATCGTGCCCATGCCCGCGCCGCCGCAGGCCTTCCGCCAGGCGTGGCAGGCGTCGTTCTACCGCGGGCGTCCGCTCCCCTTGCGCCTCGCGCGCCGCAAGGGCCACGAGATCTACCGCTACGGGCAGCGGCCCGGCACGCTGGAAGTGCTGCGCGTGGGGGCGCGCGAACAGCTCGCCGTGCCGCCCGACCCCGTCGACCTGCTCCACGGGGTCTTCGGCCTGGACGGGGCCTGCCTGCGGCAGTGGTTCGCGCGTTCGCCGGGGGCCTGACGCCCCCGGGCCCGGCGGGTCACTGGACCTTGACGGCGTGGACCTTGACGAGCACGACCTGGTCGGGGGTCCCTGCTCATGATTATCTCTCCTGTTCAAGATTGAATTCATCTGTTTTGCAGAATTGCCGGCGGAACCAGTGAACGCGGGCACGATCACCTCGTGCTTCGTTGCCTTGCTTTGTGTCAGTGATTCCGCGTGTCATTCAGAAGGAATCTTGTGAAGTACTTGGCACCGTGCTCAAATCTTCACAGGATCGTTGCAGGATGACATTTGTGGTGGCTATACATTTCAAAGTAACAGACCACTATACTTACCACTTCGGCCAGCCGGCCTCCACCCCCACCAGCAACCCCAAATCCGGTGAGCTGTTGAAATAGGCATAATTCTCCGTCAGGGCAATGCTCCAGCGCACGCCGTGGCTGGCATCGAGCTTCACGCCGGCGGTGATTTC
>JAPKHB010000018.1 GCA_026647295.1 Planctomycetota bacterium
GGCCACCGATGGCACCGGTGGTAACACCTTGCGCCGCCAGGGCGGTGCTGATGCTCCCTGCCATGAACGCCGCCAGCGCGGCGATCACCAGGAGAAGACGCGGGAATTTCATAACGTCGTGTCCGGGGTTATGGAGTGGATGCCGCGCGGGGGGCGCGGTGAGCAGCGCGACCGCGATGCCCGCGGCCACGGCCGCGTTGAGCGAGTCCACGCCCGGGGCGAGCCGGAGCCCTAGGCGCCGCCCGGCCGCGGCCCGGGCGGCCGGGCCCGCCCCGCGGCCTTCGCTGCCCACCACCAGCACGGGCCGGGTGGGCGGCCGGGAGAGGCCGCGCAACTCCTCGCCGTCGGCCTCCAGCAGGCACAGGTCCCGGCCGGAGTCGACGGCCGCCGCGGCCAGCGCCTCGGGCGCGTCGCGCGCGAAGGGGACCGCGAGCGCAAGGCCGGCGGAGGCGCGCAGCGCCTTGAGGCCGAGCGGGTCGGCGCCGCCGTGGGAGACCAGGACCCCCGCGGCGCCGAAGGCCGCCGCGACGCGCATCAGGGCGCCGACGTTGCCCGGGTCCTGGACCCCGTCGAGCCAGAGCACGAGCCCCGGGCGGACGAGGACCTCCGCCGGGGCCACGGCCGTGTCGCGCACCACCGCCAGCGCGCCCTGCGGCGTCACGGTGCGCCCGAGGCGCTCGAGGTCCCGCGCGCTGGCCTCGCGCCAGGCGAGGCCCGCGGCGCGCGCCTCGGCGCGCAGGGCCCGGGCGCCCTCGTCGTCGTCGCCCGCGCGCAGCCACAGTTCCACCACCGCGCCCGCGCGCAGCGCGTCGCGCACCGCCTTCGGGCCCTCGAGCAGGCGCAGCGCCGTGCCCTCGCGGCCCGCGGCGATGGCCCGCAGGCGCTCCCGCTCGGCCCGCGTGAGGCTCACGCCCGACGCCCCGCGTCGGCGGGCGCCGCGGCGAGCGCGGTGAGGGCGGCGAGCGCGCGGTCGAGGTCGGGCGCCAACGGCGCCACGAGGTCGAGCGGGGCGCCGGTCATCGGATGGGCGAGTTCCAGGCGCGCCGCGTGCAGGCCCAGGCGGCCGAGCAGCACCTCGTCCGCCGCGGCCGGAAGGTCCGGCCGCTCGTCGCGGACGTGCAGGGGGCGCAGGCTCCCGTACAGGTGGTCGGCCACGATCGGGCAGCCCAGGTGCGCGAGGTGCACGCGGATCTGGTGCGTGCGGCCGGTGCGGGGCTCCAGTTCGAGCCAGGCGTGCCGGGCGAAGCGGCGCCGCACGCGGTAGGCGGTCCGCGCCGGCAGGCCGTCGGGCCGCACCCCCTGGTGCAGCGCCGTCTCGCCCGCGGGGTCGGGGCCGAGCGGCGCGTCGACCTCGCCCTGCGGCGCGCACGGCGCGCCGCGCACGAGCGCGAGGTAGGTCTTGCGGACCTCCCGGCGCGTGAACGCCGCGGTCACGCGCCGGTCGGCCTCGCGGTGCTTGACCGCCAGCACCACGCCGCTCGTGTCCTGGTCGAGGCGATGGGCGAGTCGCGGCACCACGTCCGCCCCCGGAGCCGGCGCCCGGTACCGCGCGTGGAGCTTGTTGATGAGGGTGCCGTGGCGCAGCCGGCCGACGGGGTGGCAGGCCAGGCCCGAGGGCTTGTCCAGCGCCACCAGGTGCTCGTCCTCGTAGAGCACCACGAGGCCCGCGTCGGTCTCCACCTCCGGTTGCGCGGGGTCCACGCGCAGCGCGACGGCCACCTCGTCGCCGCGCCGCGCGCGGGTGCTCGGGCGCGCCGCGCGGCCGTTCACGGTCACGCCGCCGCGCCGGACCAGGTCCCGGTACCAGGTGCGGCTGTGCCAGGGGAAGTGGGCCCGCAGCAGGCGGTCCAGGCGCTCGCCGTCCTCGGGCAGGTTGACGACGAACCGGAACTCGCGCACGGGGCGGGCGAGGTCGGGGTAGCGGCGGGTCAGCCGGGCGGGGCGGGGCACGCCGGCCATTGTGCCGCGCGCCGCGCCCGGCGGCCTCATGTGGCGTCCATGGTGAGGAACAACGAAAGCCCGAGCGTCCCGAACACCACCGTGGGCAGCCAGGAGAGCACCACCGGGTTCCAGTCGCCGGCCGCGGCGAGGTTCCCCGTGAGGTAGGAGCCGGCGAAGTACAGCGCGCCCACGCCCCCCGCCCCGAGGATGCCGGGCAGCGGGCTCGGGTTGCGCCGGCCGATCGGGAAGGCGAAGGGCAGCGCGAGCAGGAGGAGCACGACCGCGCTGATGGGCCCGGTGAAGAGGGCGTGCTCCATGTGGGCGAGCCGGGGGGAGGCCGGGCTCGCGGCGCGCAGCGCCCGCACCTCGGCGAGCGACATCCCCAGGGCGGCCTTGCTGGTGATGCTGATCTCGACCAGCGTGAGCGAGGCCTCGAGGGGGGCGGTCGCCCCCGGGGGGATGGGGACGCGGGCGAGCCCGCTGCGGTCGCGGGCCAGCGGCAGTTCCACCCCGCCCAGCGGCGCGACCCACCCGGCCGGCCCCGCCCCGCCTCCGCCGGCCCAGGCCAGTTCCGGGTAGCGGTGGATGGCCGTCGCCTCCCCGTCCGGGCCGCGGAAGGTGATCTGCACGTTCTCCATGCGCTGCCCGAGGGGGCGGAAGGCCTCCATGGACAGGCGGCCCCCGCCGGGGTCGTGCAGGTGCGGGACCTCGGTGATGCGGTCGGGCTGGACCTTGCCCAGGAGGCGCATCAGTTCGTTGTGGCGGCGCGACCAGCGCGGGGCCACGGACTCCTGCATCCAGAACACCGCGCCGGCCACGACCGCGCCCGAGGCCAGGATCGGCAGCGCCAGGCGGCGCTTGGACACCCCGCCGGCCAGGAGGGCGGTGAGTTCGTTGAAGCGCACCAGCCGCGAGAGGCACAGCGCCGCGGCCAGGGGGGCCGCAAAGGGCAGGAGGCGCAGCCACAGGAAGGGCACGAGCGTCGCGTAGAACTCGGCGAGCAGCGCGTAGGGGTTCTGGCCGGCGGCCTCGAGCGCCCCCCAGCCCCGGCCGAGCCGCGCGAGCCGGTCGCTCAAGTCGAGCAGCAGCACGATCACGGTGAGGAAGAGCAGGACGGCCGCGAAGGTGGCCCAGAAGGCCTGGAGCAGGTAGCGGTCGTGGCGCCGGGGCCCGATCACCGGCGGTAGGCCCACGCGAGCAGCCCCAGCGTGACGGCGCCGAGCAGCAGGTTGGGCGCCCACATGACGGTCCACGCGGGCAGCGGCAGCGTGCGGGTGAGCGAGGGGCCGGCGAGGTAGAGCGGGAAGAAGACGAGCACCGCCGGCAGGAAGCAGGCCATGAAGTCGCGCACGCGCCGGCCGGAGGGGGGCAGCAGGAGCGCCACCGCCAGCGCGAAGGTGCCGAGGAAGAAGGTGCCCGCGCCGAGCACGAGACGGCCGTGCAGGGCGACGAGGGCCTCGCGGGCCGAGCCGCGCGCGACCCCGCCGCGTTCGACCACGTAGCAGAGTTCGGGCAGGAGCATGTCCTTGGGCTTGTAGAGCCAGCGGCTGGTGCCGAAGAACTCGTTGAACAGCGTGCTCAAGCCGACCCGCTCGACCCGCCCCATCGCGAAGGGCACGCCGCGCTGCCAGCCCTCCACCTCGGTCCCGCCCTCGCGCTCGGTGAGCACCCAGGCCTCCTCGAGGTGCAGCACGAGCCCGAGGCCCGCGGCGCTCTCGCGCATCTGCTCGAGGTGGAAGCGGCGCATGATGGCCTTCTGCTCGAGCCGGCCGTCCGGGCGCCGGCGGTCGAGTTCGACCCCGACGAAGGCGCCCTCCGCGGGGTCGTAGCGGTCGAAGGAGAGGCGGCCGTTCTGCAGCAGCACGCTGCGCTCGGCGCTCTCCAGCGAGGCGAGGAAGCGCGGCACGTAGTCCTTGAGCCCGGCCCGGACGTCGCGGTGGATCTGGGGCACGAGGTAGCCGTTGAAGACCATCGAGAAGAGGCCGAGCAGCGCGCCCGCCGCCGCCACGGGCCAGACGATGGTGCGCAGGTGGACGCCGCAGGCCCGCACGGCGGTGCACTCCTGGTCCGCCACCCAGCGCCCGACGCCCAGCGCCACGGCGGCCAGCCAGGCAAAGGGCAGGCTGAAGGCGAAGGCCACCGGGACCAGGCTGGGCATCAGGTCCCCCATCACCTCCGCCCCCAGGGCGCCCCCGCCGTCCTTGAGGTAATAGAGCGTCGCTCGTCTCGAAGTCCAGGTCCACCGTGAGCGGCGGGTGGGTGGCCAGGTACAGGGCCCGCTCCGCGACGTTGACGGCGAGGTCGCCCATGCGCTCCAGGTCGTTGTTGACCTTCAGCACCGAGACGATGTAGCGCAGGTCCGCGGCGACCGGCTGGTGCAGGGCCAGGATCTTCAGGCAGTCCGTCTCGACCTCCACCTCCCGGCGGTCGATGGCGTCGTCGCCCTGGAGCACGCGCTCGGCCAGCTCCGCCCGGCGGTGGATGAGCGCCTCGATGGCGTGGTTCGTGGCCTCCTCGACCAGGGCGCCTACCGAGAGGACCTCCTTGGCCAGGCGCTCGAGGTCGCGGTGCAGGTGGATGGGCATGGCCGGGATCCTCCGCGCGGAAGCCGTCAGGATACGCACGGGGGCGCGGCGGCCCCAGGGCCGCCGCGCCCCCCGAGAGCGCGGGCCGGGGCGGGGCCCCGGCCATCGCGCAGGCTAGAAGTCGACCTGGAAGCGCAGGCCGAAGATGTTGAGCGTCTCGTCGATCGCGCCGCGCTCGACGTCGGCGATCACGTAGTTGGCCATCACCCGCATGTTGGGGTTCAGGTACCAGTTGAGCCCGACCGTCCAGTTCGTCTCTTCGCCGCCCGCGATGGCCTGGTCGTCCAGGTCGAGCGTGCTGTAGCGCAGGAGCACCTCCAGCGCCCCCTTGCAGCAGCACTCGTTGTCGAGGAAGTTGCAGCACGGCTTCACGCGGCCGAAGGTCCCCTTGCTGTAGGGGCGGCACTCGCCCGTGAGGAAGTAGGAGGCGAACACGTACCAGCCCGAGAAGCTCGGGTCGTCCGCCGAGTCCGAGTCCACGCTGGCCTGCATCCACTCGCCCTGGACCGAGAGGGGGCCGTACACCAGCGCCGCCTCGACGCCGAACAGGTCGACGCCGTCGGCGGTGATGCTGCCGGTGTCCACGAGGCGGTCGCGCAGGCTGATCTCGGGCCGCTGGCGGAAGCGCACGCTGCCCAGGTCGAAGCGGTGCGAGTACGAGGCGCCGATGTGGAAGCGGTTGCACGGGCAGGTGCAGTCGTACCACGGCGTCCAGCCGACGCGGGCGGTGAAGGCCATGCCGTCGTCGCCCTCCTCGATGCTCGCCTCGCCGCCGTCGTCGGTGGTCGCAAAGAGGCCGACCCCGTAGTTGAGCTGGCCGCCGCGCAGCGAGTCGTGGAGCATGAAGCCCACGTTGCGGCTGGGCGCGAACACGTTGGGCAGGGCCCGCTCCATGAAGGAGATGTACTTCGAGGAGGTGAGTTCCTCCAGCGAGAACGGCTCCTTGAAGTGGCCCACCCGGATGTTCGGGAAGGCGCAGCCCCAGCAGTCCTTCAGGTTCTTCAGGCCCATGTAGACGTCCTTGAGGGCGACCTCGACGTCGTCGCTCTTCCCCTTCTTGTCGTCGGCGAAGTCGAGCTGGACCTTGAACTCCGCGTGCTTGTACATCTCGCCGCTGGCCTCGAGGCGGATGCGGCGGAACTTCACGCCGTCCTTCTGGTCGGAGCCGCCCGCGTCGACGTAGTCGTCGTCGTCGTAGAACGCGGCGTCGAGCTGGGCGCGCCCGCCGATGTGCATCTTGAACTTCTTGTCGTTGGACTCGAACTTGAGGCCCTCCTTCCACTGGACCTTCACGACCGAGCCTTCGTCCTTCTTCTTCTTGTCGGCCGCGGCCTTGAGCTCCTCCTGGACGATGCGCCGGATGTCGGCCTCGTCGGCCCGGGCGCGGGGCGCCCCGGCGACGGCGCCCAGGGCGATCAGCCCCGCGAACGCGAAAACGCCTGCTCTCATGGTGTTGCTCCTGGTGGGGGTACCCTCTCGCACGCCGGGGATCCGGCGCACCCGCGGGGGAGGCTAGGGACGCGCGGTGAACGCCGGGTGCACGCCGTGTGCAGATGGCGTAAAGCCGGGCGTGAGGGTCAGGGGCGCCCCGGGGCGGCGGCACCCGCGGGGGCGGCGCCGCCCGGCGCGGCGGCCAACGGCAGCCAGACCGAAAACCGGCTGCCCCGCCCCGGGGCCGACTCGAGGCCGACCCGGCCGCCCAGGGCCTGGGCGAGGTGCTTCACGATGGCCAGGCCAAGGCCCGTCCCCCCCTCCTCCCGGCTGCGTCCCTCGTCCACGCGGAAGAAACGCTCGAAGATGCGCGTGTGCAACTCCGCCGGGATGCCCGGGCCCTGGTCGGCGACCCGCAGGCGCGCAAAGGCGCCGTCCCGGTCCAGGGTCACGGTCACGGCCGACCCGGCCGGGGCGAACTTGACCGCGTTGTCGAGCAGGTTCCCCGCGATGCGCTCGAGCGGCTCGCGCGCCGCCGCCACCTCCAGGGGGTGCGCGGGGGGGTCGTAGGCGATGGTGATCGCGCGGCCGTGGGCGGCCGCGCCGAAGGTCTCCAGGGCCTGTTCGAGGGCCGTGCGCAGGTCGGTGCGCGCCGCCCCCGCCCCCTCCTGGCCGGCCTCGGCGCGCGACAGGGTCAGCATCTCCTGGACCAGCCGCTGCATGCGCTCGGCCTGCGCAAGGATCCGCAGGACGAAGCGCCGCGCGGTGGCCGCGTCGATGCGCTCGTCGGCGAGGATCGTCTCGGCCAGCCCCCGGATGGCGGCCACGGGCGTCTTGAGCTCGTGGCTCGCGTTGGCGACGAAGTCCCGTCGGGTGCGCTCGAGGCGCCGCGCCTCGGTCACGTCGCGGGCCAGCAGCACGATCCCCTGGCTCGGTCCGTCCGCGTCGCGCAGCGGCGAGGCCTCCAGCAGCAGCACCCGCTCGCGCCCGCCCTCCACCAGATGCACCTCGCGCGTGCTGGGCGCGCGGGCCCGCTGGGCGGCCGCCACCCCCTCCTGCACCGCCGGGAGCCGCAGCACGCTCCAGAGCGGCTGGCCGCGCACCGCGTCGGGGTCGAGCCCGAAGATGCGCCCGGCGGCGCGGTTCATCAGCACCACCCGCTCGTCGGCGTCCAGGGCCACGACGCCCTCCACGATGCCGGACAGGACGGTGGCAAGTTCCATCCGGTCGTGCCGGATCGTGGCCAGGTCCCGCTCGACGCGGTCGGCCATGGCGTTGAAGGCCCGCGCCAGCCGTCGCGTCTCCACCCCCCCCTGCACGAGGGCGCGGCGCCCCGCGCCGCCGGCGGCGATCGCGTCCGCCGCCTCGGTCAGGTCGGCCAGCGGCCGGGAGATGCGCCGGGCGAGGAGGCCGGCCAGGCCGAGGGCAAGGAGGGCCGCCACGGCCTCGGCCAGCAGCACCGAGCGCAGGAGTTCCCCCTGGCGCTCCTCGAGCGCGTCCAGCGGCCGGGCCGCGCGCAGGATCCGCACCGAGCCGTCCGCGGCCGTCAGGCGCCGGGCCACGTAGAGCATCGGGCGGTTGAGCGTGGTGCTGTGCCGAAGGCTCGTGCCCTCGCCCCCGGCCAGGGCCGCCTGGACCTCCGGGCGGGTGGCGTGGTTGTCGGTGGCCTCCGGGTTGCGGTGCGACTCCGCCAGGACCAGGCCGTCGGCCGCGATCAGCGTGAAGCGCGCCTCCAGGTCGTGGCCGAGCTGGCGCACCTCTTCCTGGAGCGCCTCGGAGCGCCCGGCCGGGGGCGCGGGGCCCAGGCGCCGTTCGAGGAGGGTGAGGCGCTGGCGCAGTTCCGCGCCGGTCTGGGCCCGCACCGCGGCCGCGATGCGGGCCGAGGCCAGGGCGTAGGTGAGCACCCCGGCCAGGGCGAAGAGCCCCGCCACCGCGAGCAGGACCTGGGCGAAGAGTCCGTGGCGCATGGGCCCCGGGTCAGCGCGGGGGGTCCCGGAAGCGGTACCCGACCCCCCGGACGGTTTCGATCAGGTCACGGTGCGCACCCAACTTGTGGCGGATGGCCCGGACGTGGACGTCGATGTTGCGGTCCAGGCGGCTCTCGTCGTCGCCCAGCGCGTGGCGCAGGAGGGCGTCGCGGGGGAACACCCGGCCGGGCCGCGCCGCCAGGTAGTGCAGCAGGCGGAACTCGGTGGCGGTGAAGTGCACGGCCCCGCCGTCGACCGTGACCTCGTGGCGGGCCGGGTCGATGCGCACCGGCCCCCGCTGGACGGCGTGCGGGCCGACCTCGTCCTCCGCCGGCTGCACCCGGCGCAGCACGGCCTTCACGCGGGCGATCAACTCGGCCACGCCAAACGGCTTGGTCACGTAGTCGTCGGCACCCACGCCCAGCCCGAGCACGACGTCGGTCTCCTCGGCCTTCGCGGTGAGCATCACGATCGGGGTGGCGCCCAGTTCCGGGTGGCGCCGGATCCGCCGGCACACCTCCAGGCCGTCCACGTCCGGGAGCATCAGGTCGAGCAGCACCAGGTCGGGCCGCTCGCGCTCCAGCCGCTCGAGCGCCGTGGCGCCGCCGGCCGCCGTCACGACCTTGAAGCCCTCGCGGGCGAGGTTGTAGGCGACCACCTCGCGCAGGTCGCCCTCGTCCTCCACGACCAGGATCCGTTCGCGGGACATCCGCTCCTTCCCGGGCGGCCCCCGCCGGCTCCGCCCCGGAAGCGGCGGGCGAGAGGCACCGTCGGGCGCAGCCTAGCCCCACCGGGAGCGGGCCCAAGCCGGCGTCGGTCCCCCGCGGCGCCTCCCCGTGAAGGCCGGGTAAAGGGACGGGGCCCGACCCGGCGCAGCCGGGTCAGGTGGAGCGGGCGATCGGACTCGAACCGACGACATCGACCTTGGCAAGGTCGTGCTCTACCAACTGAGCTACGCCCGCTTGGGGCGGCCAAGGATACGGCCCGCCCCGGGGCGGTCAAGCGCGCCGGGCGGCCCGGCGCGGGCGGCGCGCCCCGGGGCGGGGGCCGCGGCCCGGCCGCCGGCGGCCCCGCCGCGGCGCCGCGCGGCCGTGGCGCCCCCGGGCTTCCCCGCCCGGGGACGGGCGCCCGCGGCACCCGCGGCAGTGCGGCCGGGTCCGGCCCCGCGCGCGTACAGTGCGCCGATGCCCCCGGCCGTCCTCTTCTTCGCGTACGTGCTGGTGATGGCCGCCGGGCTCCTGTGCTTCGTCGTCGCGTTCCGGCTCCGGCGCGACACCCCGCGGCACAAGCGCTGGGCGCTCACCGGAACCGCGCTCGCGCTCGGCGGCGTGGTCGTGGTGCTGCTGGCCTGGCGGGTGCTGGACTGGCAGGTGCCTGCGCGCTCGGCGACCTGGGTCGGGGTGCACCGGACCCTGGCCTATGCCGCCACCGCCCTGGTCCTGCTGGTGGCCGTGAGCGGCTGGCGCCGCTGGGCCTTCCACACCCGCCTGTACTGGGTCTTCTTCCCCCTCTACGGGGCGGCGCTGCTCACCGCGCTGATCGCCTACCGCCCCTGACGGGCCCCCCGCCCCCGGCGGGGGGCGGGGCGCCGGCGCCGTCCCCGGTCACTTCGCTTCCCACCGGTCGGTGTAGGCGCGCTGGGCGGCGGCTTGGGGGGCGCGATCGGCGCTCGCGCCCAGGTCCAGGTCGGCCTCCCAGAACTCGTTCTCCAGCCGGTGGGCGAAGGCGAAGGCCATGCGCAGGAGCTTGGTCTCGGCGCCGCCCTCGGCCAGGGCGCGCTGGGCCAGGCGCGCCAACGCCCGGGCCGGGAAGGCATCCCAGCCCAGCCGCACGACCCGCGTGCCGACCTTGAGGGTCACGTTCAGCGGGTCCATCCCCTGGACCACGCCCGGTCCGTCCGGGGTCGTCAGCGTGCGCTCCGCCTCGTCCAGGCGCACCACGGCCCGCCCCAGTTCGTGCTTGAAGCGCTGGAGCCGATCGAGGTGCTCGCGCCAGAAGGTGAGCTCGAGCGTCAACTGGCCGCTCGCGTCGGCGACGGCCGCGGGGACGAGGTCGCGCGCGCCGAGGTAGTCGTGGCGGGCGACGTGCTCTCGGATGCGCGGCAGGGCCGCCTCCCAGCGCGCCCGCACCTCGGCCACGGTCTCCTCGGCGGCGTAGGCCCGCTCCGGGTGGGGGTGCACCTCGCGGGCCCGGATCCGGCGCACCAGGTCCCGGGCCTCCTTGCCCGCTTCGGTGTCCTTGTAGCGCGTGGCGACGTAGCGGTACTTCTCGACCACCGCGTCGGTGTGCTCGTCGGTCGTCCACGTCTCCCGCGCGTAGCGGCGCGCGCGCTCCAGCGCCTCGCGTCCCTCCGCCTCCTCGGCGAGCTTGCGCTGCGCCTCGGCGCGCGCGGCCTCTTCCTCGGCGGAGGGCCGCGACTCGACCGCCACCGGGACGTTGACCGGCGTGTCGGCCCCGGTCGCCACCGCCTCGGAGGGGGGCGTCCCCGCGGGCGCGGGGCCGGGGCCCTTGGGCGGCTCGTCCCCGCCGAGCAGGAGGAACGCGAGGCCGACCGCCCCGACCAGCCCGAGCACCAGGGCGATCGCGGGCACCTGGCGCTGGCCGCGGGCCCGCCGTGCGACGGCCATGCGCGCCCGGCTCACGCGGCGGCGCCGGCTGTGCTTCAGGGTGTCCTTCTGCTGGAGCGCGCGCCCGCCGATGCGGTCCAGGGCCTCGATGGCCTGGGCGGCCGTCGGCCGCAGGAGGGCGTCGCGCTTGGTGAGCAGGCGCAGCAGGTCGGCCACCTCGCGGGGCAGGCCGGGCACGTGGCGCTCCGGGCGCAGGGGCTCGCCCTGGATGTGGGCCTGCAGGATCTGCTTCACGTCCTTGCCGGCGTAGGGGGGCTGGCCCACCAGCAGGTGGTAGAGCGTGACGCCCAGCCCGTAGATGTCGCTGGCGAGCTCCGCCTGGCCCGTCTCGCACACCTCGGGCGCCATGTAGTGCGGCGTGCCGACGCGCGAGCTGCCGTCCTCCAGGCGCGCCGCGAGCCCGAAGTCCATCACCTTGACCGTGCCGTCCTCGAGGAGGAAGAGGTTCTGGGGCTTCACGTCCCGGTGGATGAGCCCCTGCGCGTGGGCCGCCGCCAGCCCGTTGGCCGCCTGGCGGATGATGCGCAGCGCGTCCGTGACCTCGATGCGCTCCTCGCGCTGGATGAGGTCGAGCACCTCCTCGCCCTCGAGCAGTTCGACGACCATGTAGTGGAGGTCGTCCTGCGTGCCCACGTCGTAGATCTTGAGCACGTTCTCGTTGTCGATCCGGGCCAGGACCCGCGCCTCGGAGTGGAACTTCTCGACCAGCTCGGGGAGGGCCGCGGCCTCGTCGCGCAGGATCTTGACCGCAACGACGTCGTCCAGCGCCGCGTAGTGCGCCTTGTAGACCAGGGCGGTGCGCCCCATGCCGACCCGCTCGATCAGCCGGCAGCGGCCCAGCGTGCGCCCGGCCAGGGGGTCCGGGCCGGTGCCGACCACGCGCGGCGGGCCGCCGGCCCCGCGCCCCGGGCCCCGGGCCGGCGGGAGGGGCGTGGCGGTGCTGCTGTGAGAGCCGTCGTCGTGGGGTTGGGGCATGCCGCCCCAGTGTACCGCGCGCGCGGCCCGGGGTACGGCCCGGGATCAGCCCAGTTCGAGCTGGCGGCGCGCGTCCACGACGTCGCGATCCAGGCGATCCCGGGCCTCGCGCAGGACCTGCGCCACGGGATCCTGGGCGGGCAGCGCGTGTTCGGCCTGCCGCAGGAGCTGGATCGTCATGCGCAGGATGCGCACGAGGTCTCCGGGGGCGAGCGAGGTGCGCGCCAGCAGCGCCTCGAAGTCCTCGCCCTCGGCCCAGCGCTCGACCAGGCCGGCGATGCCGAAGTCGGGGGGCCGCACGGGGTCCATGAGCCCGGCGGCCAGCTCCTGGGCCGCGAACGCCGTCATGTGGGCGAGGAAGGGCTGGCGGATGCCCTTGAGCCGGCGGCGCGGCTCGGGCGTCGTGTCCGAGGGGCGCGCCTCGTAGACGATGGAGCCAAAGAGCATGGCCGCCTCGACCGCGTCGCAGCGAAACAGCCAGCCGCCCTCGTAGGCTTCGGTGACCGCGATCTCGTACCCGTTCACCCGCGCGCACAGCTCGCCCTTGCGGGTGAGGCCCTCGCCGTCCAGGTAGGCGCGCTCGCGCAGCACCTCGAGGCGCGTCCGGATGGCCCGCTCGCCCCCCACGCGCGCGCCGCGCGCGGGTTCCGCGGCCGGGGTGCGCCGGCGGGCGCCGCGGCGGGCGGCCTCCTTGCGCCGGCGGCCCTGGAAGCGCGCGAACGAGCGCTGCCAGGCCTTGGGCACCTCGGACCCGAGGTGCCGGTACAGGTTCAAAATGGCGCTGTAGTTGAGGTTGAACCGGCTGCGCACGGGCTCGGTGTGGCCGGCCTGGTAGCGCTCCAGGTCCGCGAGCGACACGGCCGTCTCATCCAGCAGCGCGAACACCCACCCCCGGTCGTCGATGCCCTGCCGGCCGGCGCGGCCGGCCATCTGCCAGTACTCGCGCACCAGGAGCGGTCCGAAGGAGACGCCGTCGAACTTGGCCAGGGTGTGGAAGCAGACGCTGCGCGCCGGCATGTTCACCCCGAGCGCGAAGGTCTCGGTGGCGAAGAGCAGCCGCACCAGGCCCGAGGTGAACAGGCGCTCCACGATCTCCTTGTCGATCGGCAGCATGCCCGCGTGGTGGTACAGCACGCCGCGGGCCGCCAGGTCGCGCAGCCCGCGCGTGCTCTCGGCGTCCCGGACCTGGTAGCGGTCGGCCAGGTCGTCGAATTCCGCGAGCATGCGCGCGCGCTCGCGCTCGCCGAGCAGGTCGCGGCGGCTGTGCGCCTCGGCCAACTCCGCGCAGTCGCGGCGGCAGAAACAGAAGTAGATCGCGGGCAGGAGCCCCTTGCGCTCGACGAAGTCCACCAACTCGTGCCCGGCCGCCCGCAGCGCGAGTTCCTGCTGGCGGCGCGTCGGCCGCCGCCCCCGGGGCCCGCGGCCCCCGCCGTGCCGGGCGCGGGGCTGCCACTCGCGCTGGCGCAGCAGGTGCTCGCGCACCTCGGACACGCGCCGGGGCCCGGCCCCCGGCAGCCAGACCTTGTGGGCCAGGGGGACGGGCCGCTCGGCCTCCACGATCACGTCCACCGGCAGGGCGCGGACCTCCTCGATCCACTCGGCCAGTTCCCGCACGTTGGGCACCGTGGCCGAGAGCGCCACGATGCGCACGTGGGGCGGGGCGTAGATGATGGCCTCCTCCCACACGGTGCCGCGCTCGCGGTCGTCCAGGTAGTGGACCTCGTCGAAGACCACGAAGTCGAAGCCTTCGAGGCGGTCGGGGGCCTCGAAGATCGTGTTCCGGAAGATCTCCGTCGTCATGATCAGCAGCGCGGCGTGGGGCTGGAGCGTCAGGTCGCCCGTCATCAGGCCGACCGCGTCCTCGCCGTAGCCCGCCCGAAAGTCGCGGAACTTCTGGTTGGACAGCGCCTTGATCGGCGAGGTGTAGACGACGCGGCGCCCCTGGCCGAGCGCCTGGTCGATGGCGAACTCGGCCACGAGCGTCTTGCCCGCCCCCGTGGGCGCGGCGACGACCACGTTGTGGCCCGAGAAGATCGACTCGAGGGCCCGCTGCTGGAAGGGGAGCAGGGTGAGGCCGCGGAAGGTGGCGGGGGCGGCCGGCTCCCCGGGAGGCGGGCGGTGGGGCATCGCCGCGATCCTACCCCTCACCCCGTACGCTGGGCCGCAGGCGCTTCCCCTCGCCCCCGGGCCCGCCCGCGGAAGGCCGCGCTGACGTCCCGAACGCGTTCCGGCCGCCCGGCGACCCGTGTACGCGGGCTGGACCAACGGATCGCCGAGGCCATCCGACACCGAGCCCACGCCCGTTGGCGTCCGCGTCGTCGTCGAGGGAACTCCGGCGCGTGCGACATAGACGGCGCGTCGCGGAGCCCCGAACCGCCCGATCGCCAAGCGGGTGTCCAGGCTCCGCGACCTGCGCGCGCACCGCGGGGAGCGCGTCGGGGCCGCCGAGCCCTGTCCCATCCGCACCCCGGCGCGCCGCATGGCTTGCGCCGGCACCTCGTCCCACTCGCCTTTGGCCACCAGGTCGACCGCCGCGGCGTGAACCGCCCCGGGAACCGGGGAGGGGCCGTGGCGGGCCGTACCGTGCGGGCTCCAGAAAACCCGCTCCGCCTGGGGCGTACGGCCGGGGCAGGAATCGGGTCGTCCCGTAGCCGGCCCGGAGGCCGAACGATGGCACGAGGGGCGCAAGCGCGCAGGCCAGTCCCCCGGCGGCCCGAGGGGTGTTCGTGGTCCCGGAAGCCCGGCTGTCAGGCGCTTGTCCGGGCGGCCGTCGGTTTCCCCGGACGCCGATGTATCAGGCCCGTGTCAGCTCGCTCTATTCCCGTGAACGCCCCGTCGATCGGAGGAGGAGCCCATGGCCCAGGAGCAGGGGAGCCCGGAGGCCAAGCAGCCGCCAGGCGCCAGCGCGGGGTGCCGCGAGGAAGGGCCCGGGGCGGAGTCGGGGGCGCTCCTTGCGTCCCTGCGAAAGCCTTGCCGCCGGCTCGCGGCCGCCTTCGGGCTGGACGGCCACGTCGCGGAGGACCTCGTGCAGGAGGCCCTGGTGCGCCTGTGCGCGTGTCGCCGCCGCGGGCGCGAGGTGCGACATCCCGTCGCCTGGTGCTGCCGGGTCATGAGGAACCTGGCGCTGGGCGCCCGGTCCCGGCCGGACTCCCCCGTGGGGCCCCTGCGCGTCTGGACGGACCCCTGCCAGGGGCCGGTCGCCCCTGGGACCCTCCCGCTCGACCTTGAAGGCGGGGCCGGGGACCCCGAGCGCGCGGCCGTCCTGGCGGACCTGACCAAGGAGGGGGAGCATCACCTCGCCCGCCTGCCCCGACCCTACCGCCAGATCGCCTGGCTCCAGTACCTGCGGGGCAACACGCGGGCCGAGATCGGTGAACTCCTCCAGAACTGGCTCCCCCGGTCCGGGGAGACCTACCGCAGGCTGATGCGGCACACGCACCAGATGCTGCGGGCCCTCGGCCAGGACCTCGACCCCCGCGAGCGGTGGCCGGATCGTTACGACCCACGGAAAAACCCCTGGCTCGTGACCCCCCCCCCCCCGTTTTTGACTCTTTAGGGGTGGAGGCCTTCGGTTGCCTGGCGGTGGTCGCCAGGGACCGGAAGGCAAGACCCCGCCGATCCGCGTCCTGGGCGCTGCGTCTGACGGCCGTCGATCGGCGGTCTGCAGGGCCGGCCCGGCGGCGGGCGCGGCGTCCGCCCCTGGGACGCATCCAGCGATCGAGCAGGTTCTTCGCCGGCCCGGAAGGACAGTCCGAACCGAGCGGGAGCCGACCGACACTTCCGGATCCCACCCAAGTCAAGAGAGGGAGGTCCCCGTGGCCCGCACCCTGCGCCGCTTGAGCCTGCCGTTCTGCGCCGTGGTCCTGTTCCTGGGCGTTGCGGTCCTGCTCACGGCTCCGCCGCGGCTCGCGCGGGGCGCGGCCTTTTCGATCCCTGACTGGACGCACAACTCGCCGGCCCCCGAGTGCCGCGCGTGCACGGGCTGTGGCTGCCCCGGGCCGGCGCAGTTCTCCCCCGAAGGCGTCCACTTCCCCACCGGCGAACTCGTCCTCGACCGGTTCCTCGGCGACGTCTCCGCCCCGGTGGGGCGCACGGCCTTCTCCCTGCGCTACCGCTCCATGATCAGCGGCGTCTCCCAGTTCGGGAACTTCGTCCCCTGGTATCCGACGGCCAAGTTGGAGGTCCTGATCCCCGGGGCGCCCAACAATCCGGGCGGGCGGCAGGTCGTCGTCAGCTACCCCGACGGCACGCAGCACGAATTCGTCTGGAACGGCAGCGCCTACAGTGCGCCCGCCTGCGGCACGGACACCCTGACCGAGGCCGCGGGCCAGGTGACCCTAACGGACAAGTACGGCAACGAGTGGGTGCTGCACCTGGGCTCGCGCATGCCGGTCTCCTTCACGGACCGCAACGGCAACACGGACACCTACACCCTGGTCGCGGGCACGAGCCAACTCTCCTCGATCACGACGGCGCGCGGCGAGACGATCTCGTTCACCTCGAACGCGAACAAGTACGTCCAGACCCTGCAGGACGGCGCCGGGCGGACCTGGACCTTCACCTACGATCCGAGCGATCGGCTCGTCGGGGTGCGCAGCCCCGCGACGCCCGACCAGCCCGCCGGGGTCACCTGGGCTTGGGGCTACGACTCTTCGGGGCGGCTGGTCTCCGCGACCGATGGCAAGGGCCATACCACCACCTACACCTACGTGGGCGCCACCGCCCAGGTCGCCTCGGTCACGGGCAGTCCGACCGTCACCTATTCCTACTCGAGCGGGCTCACGACCCGGGTCGACGGCAACGGCAACGAGCACCGCCACTTCTACACCGGCAACCAGATCACGAAGACCGACATGGTCGTCGGGGGCGTCGCCCAACACGCCTACACGTACGCGTGGTCGGGAAACGTGGTGGTCACCGTCGTGACGCCCAAGGGCTCGCGCGTGGACTACACGTGGAACTCGCTGGACCACCTGGTCGCCGAGCGCCGCAAGGAGACGAACACCGCCTCGAGCAGCGCCTCGGACATCCTCCACTCGTGGGGCTACGATGCGGCCGGGCGCTGGCGCACCTTCTACGCCGACCCGCTGGGCAACGTCTGGGTGTACACCCGGGACGCCCAGGGCAACCTGACGGCCGTGAGCCACCCGACGGTTTCGAGCCCGACGTCGCAGTCCGCCTCGCGCACGATCACCTACAATGCCAAGGGACAGGTCACGAAGGTCACGCGCGAGGACGGCGTCGAGGTGACCTACGCCTACGGCACCACGGGCCCGGAGAAGGACCGGCTCGTTTCGGTCGTGGAGGACGCGGCGCCCGGCGGTCTGGAGCTCGAGACCCAGTACCTTTACGACGCCGCGGGCAACGTGATCAGCTCCACGAGCCCGAACGGCGCCACCACCACCGCCACCTTCGACGCGCTGCGGCGTCTGGTCCAGACCACCGCGCCCGCGCCCCTGGGCTACGTGCGGGCCTTCTCCTACGACGGCGAGGGCAACCTGCTCCGCCGCACCGTGAACACCGCCTCGGGCGCGCTGGTCACCTCCTACACCTACGGGGGCCACGACGAGTTGCTGACCATGACCGAGCCGGTCGATGCGGCCGGGACGAGCACGCGCACGACCACCTACCAGTACGACGACAACTTCAACCGCATCCGCATGATCCGTCCGCTGGGCACCCAGCAGAACTTCGTCTACGACGAGCGCGACCTGCTGGTCGAGCACGTCCTGGGCGAGGGCGACCCGGCCGCGGCCACGACGACCTGGTCGCACGATGCGAACGGGAACCGCACGAAGGTGACCGACCCCCTTGGAAACGACACCACCACCACCGTCGACCTCTTCGACCGGCCCACGCGGGTGACCAACGCCCTGGGCCACTACACGGAGACGACCTACGACAAGGCCGGGCGGGTCACGAAGGTCGAGCGCAAGGACAGTTCGGACACCGTGCTCCAGCGGCGCTCGTTCTTCCATGACGAGCGCGGCCGGCTGTGGAAGATCTCGGACCTGCGCAAGGAGCCGGGCACGACCTACGCCGACGCCGTGACGACCCTTTACCGGGACGCGGCGGGCCGCCGCACGAAGAGCACGGACGCCGCGTCGAACGTCACCGAGAGCGTCTACGATGCCAACGGCAACGCGATCGCCTGGTCGGTCACCGAGTCCGACGGCGCCACGCCCGTCACCCACGCCTACGAGGCGCAGTACGACGAGCTCGATCGCATGGTCAAGCGCGTCGAGATCGACCGGCTGACGCCCACCAACCGCCTGGAGACGACCTGGCAGTGGGATTCTCGCTCGAACCGCATCTCCGAGGTCACGCCGCAGGGCAACGTCACCTTCTGGCACTACGACGGACTCTCGCGCCTGGTCTCGCGCGCGCGCGACCTGACCCTAAGCGCGGGCGGAGCGCCCACGCCCTCGATCCACCAGCAGGTCACCACGTGGCAGTTCGACGACAACGACCGCCTCATCGCCCACGTCGATGACGGGCAGAATGCAAGCACCTGGTCCTACGACGCCCTGGACCGGGTCACGCAGATGGTCTACCCGGACGGCGGAAGCATCACCTACCAGCACGACGCCGCGGGCAACGTCACCCAGATCACGGACCCCGTCGGCAGCGTGATCTCGGACACCTACGATGCGCTCCATCGCCGCACGGCCCGCTCGATCACGCTGGCCGCGGGCTACGGGGGCACGACGACCGAGACCTACGCCTACGACGCCTTGGACCGCCTCATCCAGGCCAGCGACAACGACGCGGTCGTAACCCAGACCTACGGCGACCTCGGGCTCGCCTCGTTCGTCTACGAGGAGCAGCAGTCCTACGCCGTGGGCTCGGCGCTGCCCAAGACGGTCAAGACCACGCGCGATGCGAACGGCTGGCGGAAGAACCTGCACTACCCCGGGGGCCTGACGCTCACGCACACGCGCAACGCCCTCGGCCTCCTGACCGGCATCGGCGACGGCCTGGCCACCATCGCCTCGTTCACGCACGTCGGCGCCCGCCCCCGGTCGACCACCTTCGAGAACGGGACGGTGACGACCACCTCGTACACGGGCTTTAGGGGCGAGGTGGCCTCGGTCAATCACCAGACCTCCCTGGGCGGGACGGTCGTGCGGCTGGAGTACGGCTACGACCCGAACCACGACCGCCTGTACGAGCGCTTCGGCGGGCCCGGGTCGCCGGGGGACGCGTTTGCCTACGACGGGCTCCGCCGGCTCGCAACGGCCTGGCAGAACGCGGCCGACCCGACCGTGACCCCGCCGCTGGGCACCTACACGAGCCGCATCGACTACGTGATGGACGACGACGGAAACCGCCGGGCCGTGGCCGTGACGCCCTTCGGGGGCAGTTCGACCCTCACCCCCTACACCACGAACAACGCCTACCAGTACACGAGCGTGGGGGCGATCCCGTACGCGTGGGACGCGAACGGGAACCTAACCAGCGACACGACCCGGACCTTCGTCTACGATTACCGCAACCAACTCGTGGAGGTCAAGGACGCCTTGCTCGGCACGACGATCGCCGCGTACCGCTACGACGCCCTGGGCCGGCGCATCGAGAAGGCCGTGGGCCCCGGGGTTTCCCGCTACGTCTACGATGGCCTCGAGACGGTCGAGGTCTACGACGGCTCGGACACGTTGCGCCAGACCTTCGTCTTCGGCGACGGGATCGACCAGGTGCTGATGCTGGAGCAGGCCGACGTGCTCGACTACGACGGCGACTTCGACACCACCGAGACCACGCGCTCCTACTACCACCGCAACGCGCTAGGCTCCGTGATGGAGATCACGGACATGAACGAGACGGTGGCGGTGAGCTACCGCTACGCTCCCTACGGCGCCGTCACGATCACGGTGGGCGGGACGCCCCAGTCCTCCGACCCGCTGGGCAACCCGTGGATGTTCACGGCCCGCTTCCAGGACGAGGAGCCGGGCCTCATGTACTACCGGGCGCGGCACTACGCGCCGGGCGTGGGGCGGTTTTTGCAGAGGGATCCGTTGGGGTATCGGGTGGGGCCCAACCTGTTTGAGTATGTGAGATCCTCTCCGGCAAATCTCACGGATCCGTCTGGCCGAGAGCCAGCCACCGCCACTGCCACTGCCATTGTGATCGTGGTCTCTGCAGCGCTATCCCTTGCAATTGCGCTGTGCGTTGACTCAGACGCTGACGACCCTTGCGAGTGCAGTCTGCAGATCTCGGCGACGAGGCTTGCTTCCGCCCAACGCAACCCCGCCACTTCAAGGGAGGAAGACTCATTAATCGTCAGCTTCAGGCCATCTATCCCCGCTGACTGTGATGTAGATGCTGACTGCTTGGCACCGTGCCGAGAGTGGGCCGAAAGAGTTGAGGCGAAGGTCAAGGCCTACTCGCAGCAGGTCAATGAGTCGGGGGAAGGAGCGCCTCCGGACGTTGTGGACGTGCTGGCGGGTCAGGTTTCCGGGGGGGTTGGGGTGGAGTTCGTGCGGCACGTCTGGTGGGACAAGGGGAGGGAGTACGATCGCTCGGCCCCCGTCTACTATCCACTGGACGGTGAGAGCGACGCGTTCTGGGACCCGTCCGTGTACAGCAGTTGGCGAGTGACCCACTGGGTCGCGAACTGCGGCTAAGGATGGTGCGCCCGATGTGGCTGGCCGATGATCTCCAGGCTATGGCCCGGCGAGAGGCAAGTCGCGGTACATATTGGCGGCTGCTGTTGCCAAGTGCTGGGCAGCTCAAGCGAGGAGCGCTAATCCTCCTACTTGCGACACTCGCCTCCTGTGGCGACGATGGGTCAGAGAACGGCTGGCTGGATGAGGCGGAGATGCGGCAAATGACCGTTGGCCAACTGGCGGAACATCTTGCGCGGTTCGAGTCAGAAGATTTGGCCCGTCGGATTGCCGAACACCTCCATAGACGAATGCCGGCCGAGGTATCGGATCTCATCAAGACAGGTTTGACTGCGGAAGGACTACCGGCATTTGCTCTGATAAGTGTGATGGTATGGCATCCCAAGTCCATTCCGGTCGTTGATGCCATTACCATCATCTCCCGTGGTCTTCGTGATCGGATCTCCGCGACGAGAGTGGAGGCAGTTGAATTGTTGGGCGCGGTAGATGTCGGTAGTGAGAAACTCCTAGAGTTGTCCAAGTTGGCGGTTGAGGATCAGTCGTACAGAGTGCGCTTCCGCGCCGCTAGTCTGCTCAATGCACGGGGGGGCGAGTACCGAGATTGGCTCCTAGGCCAAATCGGGAATCAGAGTTACAGCGCGAAGGTGAGGGATACGATGGTGTGGGCACTGGTAGCGCCTGTGATCACGCGAGAGTTGACGATCAACGAGCGTCGCGAGTTCGGCGAGGACTTGCTGCGGCACCTGCGGAACCTTGCAGTTCAGGGACAGTCGGAGGAATTCGGGCTTCATCTCCATCGGCACATCGCTCAACTCGAACTGGCGAAGCGCTCGGGGTGGAACTAGTACTATCAGGCCGGATTCCTGGGCTCATGTTGCTGCGTTCCGTCCTCCCTGTCAGACCGAACGGTACGTAGTTGACGAGAACTCGGTGCGCCAGGAAAAGCCTGGATGGGGAGGATTCATGACCTGACGAAACCCCACTTGGAGCCCAGCGGGTATCCAGTCCCGCCCGGCCAAGCCTGGCCAGGCAGCCGGAAGCGAGTCTTGCGTGGTCGCGGGTGACCGCGTGCTGCGAAGCGTAGACAGCGAGCGTGCGGGCCGTGTGATCGAGCCCCGAAAGCGTCTGAACGTGGTGGCCGACGCCGTCGAGTATGCGGAAGGCAACACTTGAAGGGCTGCAATGGCCTCGCCCTTCGAGCCCACCGGGGTCTAAGAACAGGGCACGCATGCCACAGGGCTCCCCAGGAACCTGGGAGGCCCCATTGCTTCCTCCGAAGCGAAACGGCCTGGGGGAGCCGAGACATCCCCTGTGATCTCCGGCCGTGCGCGGCATCCGCACGTCTGGGGGCGAACCTGGATGCCAACGGAGGTACCCCGCGGCGAAAGCAATGGAGCCGCGGGGGACGAGCGACGGGGAGTCGGAGTGCCTCGTAGTACCGCTGAACGGGGGGAACCGGACACCACGGGACCCTCGGGAGGGAAGGGGGCACCGGCCAATGGAATCGAAGGAGGGAACCACGATGGAGACATCGAGCTCCGAGCACGTGTTCCCGAAACTCCAGCGAATCGCGAAGCTGGCGCGGGAAGCCCCGGGCATGGTGTTCACCACGTTGAACTCCGCTCTGGATCTTGCGCTGCTCGAGGAGGCGTATCGGCGTACCCGCAAGGACGGGGCGACGGGCGTGGACGGGCAGACCGCGGCTGAGTACAGCGAGCATCTGGAGGAGAACCTCCGCTCGCTGCTCGACCGGGCGAAGTCCGGCCTCTACCGTGCTCCTCCGGTGCGCAGGGTGCACATCCCGAAGGACAAGGCTGGGGAAACCCGGCCCCTGGGGATCCCGACGTTTGAGGACAAGGTCCTCCAACGTGCCGTCGCCATGGTGCTTGAGGCCGTCTACGAGGTGGATTTCCATCCGTTCTCGTACGGCTTCCGGCCCGGGCGTTCGGCGCACCAGATGCTGCACGATCTCTGGCGGCAGTTGCAGAACCAGGGTGGCGGATGGGTCCTTGAGGCCGACATCCGTACGTTCTTCGACTCGGTGGATCACCAGCGCTTTCGGGAGGTTCTCGCCCGGCGGGTGCGCGATGGCGTGATCACACGATTGATCGGTAAGTGGCTGAAGGCGGGCGTGTTCGAGTCCGGGCAGGTTTCCTACCCGGAGCGGTGATCCGCGTCAGCCCGAACGGCACGTTCTTGACGAGTTCTCGACAGCCGTGAAGGCGCGGGGGTGGCCGGCGGCGGCCCATCGGGGGCTCCTCGGGGGCCCGGCTCCGGTCCGGGCGCCCAGGGCAGGCCGTCGCCCCGTGGGTGGAGGCGGGCCGGCGGTAGGGGCATGGTACTCCGGCGGCCGTTCCGCTAGGCTCTGGGCCACCCATGGCGACGAGAACTCGGACGAAAGGCGCAGAATGTCGTGGCACGGAGCACCGAAGTGGGGCCTCGGTCGCTCGCGTGGTGAAGAACGGGGTGACTGTCTGGAAGTTCACCTCGAAGGGAGTGTGCGTGTCGTGGCGGCAGCGCTCAAAGACGGGGCCTGCCACTTTACAAGCCGGAGTCAAACTTGGCAGGAAGCACGAGATCAAGATCGGGTTCGAGAGGTGAGCCGGTGACGCAGGGCCGGAGTCGAGATCTCGATTGGGGCCGACGGGCCGCACAGCGGCACCTCTCGGTAGCCGACTGTCTGCGCAGGGGCGGCGGAGGCAGGACGTGAGCGAGCGCTCGAGTGGAGGTGTCCCCGTCCGGCTCATCGACCTGAGCCCCGCAACCTGGCTGATGATCGATCCTGCTAGCGCGAACGAAGGGCTATCTCGTGGTAACCGGGTCCACAACAGGATCCCGCCTGGGTTCGAAGCACACGCGAAGGTGCTGCATCCATTTACCGGAGATATGTCCAAGGTGCCGGCTGAGTCCCCGCTGTTTCGCAGCCTGCAGGCGGGGGCTTGGCACGAGATCCCCGAGGGCCACGTCCTTCAGAAAGGCAGTCGCGGGCGCTGGTTCGATCTCACCACCGCGCGAAGGATTCGATGGGCCGAGGTCACGGAGTATCTCGGCATGAAGTTGGCACCACAGTTGGCCATGAGTGACTTCATTCGTAAAGGAACACACAGGCGGCTCGTCTGCAGATACGCAATCCCGGATGAGTCGGACCTGGACCGGCAACTACGCGACGCCTTGCTGGAGGTTCTCCACGCGTGGCAGGATCCGGGCGCGAACTGCTACATGCTTTGGGCCCCGTATGTGGCAATACATACAGATTGGGACTGTCTGGACTATGTGCTGTGCACTGGCACCCTTGGCCAACTCGCGCAATGGGAGGCTGTTGACTCGCACCCGCCCTTTCCCAACTACCTGTGGCCGTCTGATCGGGCCTGGGTGCTGTACGTAGACCTCGACGCTTGGTACTCATTGCTGGGTGGCTCGAAGGACTTGGTCGGGCGTGTCGCCTCCGATCCTCGCATTGAAGCCCTACCGGTGGGCGAAGATCAAGAAATATGCGAGCCATAGC
>JAPKHB010000180.1 GCA_026647295.1 Planctomycetota bacterium
TTGGAGATTTCGGTAAACCCGCTAACGATTGGACAGCAGACGTTAACCGTACAGTAGCCCTCGTGCTCGTCCTCGGGGCGGGAACGGCCCGGGCCGAGGAGGGCGGCGCCCCCGGTGACGACGTGCGCGCCCAGATCAAGGCCAAGATGGAGCGCATCCTCAAGATGATGCGCGAGAACGAGGACGCGCTGCTGCGCTTGAGTTCGGGCCGCGAGGCGGCCACCCGCAAGCCCGAGATCGAGATCCCCCCGCCCCAGGAAGGCGCGGGCGAGTCCGGACAGGGCGCGGACTCGGCGGGCAACGGCGGGGAGTCGGGCCGCAGCGGCTCGCAGGGCGGCGGCGCCGGCGAAGAGGGCAACCCAGGCGCCGGCGGGCCGTCCGGAACCGAGGGCGGCGCCCTGCCGGGGTCCGGTGGCGAGGCCGTGCGCACGCTGGACGAGATCCTGAAGGGGACGGAGCCCATCCCGGACGAGATCAAGCAACTCGTCCAGATGATCCCCACCTGAAGCAGCTGCGGGAGCCAGTTCGGCTCCGACGGCCAGCAGCCCAAGGATCCCAAGGACGGCCCGCAGCAACAGGGTCAGGCGGACCCGCGCGACGCGCGCGCGCAGCAGGAGCAGCGCCCGCAGCCCGAGCCGGGCTCCGAGCGCCCCGAGAGCGGCCAGGACTCCCCGGACAAGCCCGCCGAGCGCGCCCCGGACGGCCGGGCCAAGCCCGACGACGACACCCCGCCGGAGGATCCGAAGGACGCCTTCCCGACCTGGGTCACCTCGCTGCCCCCGGAGATCCGGGACGCCCTGGTCGGCGGCAACGCCGAGGCGATCCCCGCGCGCTACCGCGCGCTGATCCAGCGCTACACCCGCTGGCTCCAGGAACAGCGGGCGGGCGGCGCCCGCTGACGCCCGGGCGGCCCCGGCCCCGCCACGCGGACCGCCCCACCCCCCCCGCCCGTTCCCCGGTCGTAGGATGGGGCGGTTTCCCCCGGGGAGGATCCGTCCCTTGGCGTCCCGCTTCGCACCGGTTGGGGTCGGCCCGCGGCGAGACGCGCGCCCCTGGCGCGCGTTCCTCCTGGTCGCGCTGGCCCTGGGCACGGCGGCGGCGCCGCTCGGACGCGGCCGGGTGGCCCTGGCGCGCGAGGGCGAGTGGCGCGAGCGCGGCACGCCGGAGTCGGAGACCTCGCGGCGCATCCGCCGGCAGGCCATCCGGCAGGGCTGCGCCTTCCTGGCCGGGCGGCCGGGCAGCCTGCCCGGCACCCCGGACTACGCGGGCCGCCAGCGCTCGGACGGCGGCTGGGGCGAGGACAAGGCGGTGGTCGCGCTCACCGCCTTGAGCGCGCTCGCGCTCATGTCCGACGGCTCGACCGACGGGCGCGGGCCGCACGGCCAGGCGGTCAAGCGCGGCCTCGACTTCCTGCTGCGGCTGATCGAGGAACGCCCGCTGTCCAGCCGCTACCACGAAGGCTACTTCTGGTTCCCGCAGGACTCCTCCTCGCGGATGCACGGCCAGGGCTACGCCACGCTCGCGCTGGCGACGGCGCTGGGCACGAGCCGGGGCGAGCGCGCCCTGCGCATCCGGCGCGTGCTCGAAAAGGCCGTGCGCTGCATCGAGCAGGCCCAGGCCCAGACGGGCGGCTTCGGCTACGAGCCCCGCCCCGACGACCGCCACGAGGGCAGCGTCACCGTCGCGGTCGCGCAGGGGCTGCGCGCCGCGCGCGACGCCGGCATCGCCGTGCGCAACGAAGTCATCCGGCGCGGGCTGCGCTACCTCAAGGACAGCCAGAAGCGCGACGGTTCCTTCCAGTACAGCCTCACGCAGGAGCAGTCCTCCTACGCGCTGACGGCGGCGGCGCTCTCCTCCTTCTTCCTCTACGGCAGCTACCGCGACGACCCGGAGCGCACGCTGGAGCGCGGCATCGTGTACCTGCGCGCCAACCTGGCCGAGTATGACCAGTGGTACTACTACGGCCACTTCCACGCCGCCTGGGCCTGCTGGCAGTGGGACGGCCACACCTGGGCCGACCGCGAGGAGAACCTCTGGGGCTGGTGGCACAGCCAGGTCTACCCGGACATGCTCCGACGCCAGCGCGCGGACGGATCCTTCGAGGAGGAACGCGGCCGCCACGACTTCGGCCCCGTGTTGAGCACCGCGTTCGCCGTCTGCACGCTGGCCATCCCCGACGAGCAGGTGCCCATCTTCCAACGATGACCGTGGGGTGCCGGGCACCCATCGATCCGGGACCGGTGCCTGGCACGGTACGAGGGGTAGGGGTACCATCCCGCGATGCCCCTCGTGTGGATCAGCCTGCTGGGCGTCCTAGGGAGCGCCCCGCCCGCCGAGGAGATCCGGCGCGCCGCCGCCCAGGTCTTCGCCGACGAACGCTTCCAGCAGAGCCTGCCCGAGCCCCGGCCGGCCGCCCCGCCCGCCGAGGGCCGGCAGGGGCGCGACCGCGGGGAGACGACCTGGGAGGAGGACCGGCCGCGCACCCCCGGCGGCCGGGAGTGGGACGGCGACGCCCGCCCCCGGCGTAGCCGGGAGTCCTCCCGCCCGAGCCCCGCCGAGGAGGATCCCGACCTCACGTTGTCCGACAGTCCCCTGCTGTACGTGTTGCTCTGGGGGGGCCTGGCCCTTGCGGCCGCGTGGCTGCTGTGGGCCGTGTGGGGTCGCCGGAGCCGCGGCGCGCGCCCCGCTCCGCGCGGGGCCACGGCCCCGGCGCCCGCGGCGGTCCCGGCCGAGGTGGCCGACGAGGCGGATGCGCTCGCGCTTTCGGGCCGCCATGCCGAGGCACTCCACGCGCTGCTCGCCCGCACCCTCGCCCACCTCTCGCAGGCGACCGGGCGGCGCCTTCCGGCGGCCTGGACGGCCCGCGAGGTCGTCCGGGGGCTTGCGCTGCCCGCGCCCGCCCACGCGGCGCTTGCGGCCCTCGTGGCGGCGGTCGAGGTCTCGCACTTCGGCGGCCGGCCGGTCGCGCGCGCGGACTTCGAGCGCGGCCGCGCGCACTTCGTCACGTTGCGTGACGCCCTGGCCGGGGCGCCGCGATGAGCGCCCCCGGGCGCGGCCGGGGCCTACGGGCCCGGGCCCTGGGCATTGCGGTCACCGCCGCGGCGGTCTCTCTGCTGCTCGCGGTCGCCCTCACGGTGCTCGGGCACCACTTCGAGGACGTCGAATCGCTCGGCCCCACCTCCTGGTCCTACTCGGCGCACGGCACGCTGGCCCTCGAACGCCTCCTGGAGGGCCTGGGCATCCCCGTCGCGCGCGGGCGCTTCCTGCCCGGCCAGCGCGCGCCGCAAGGCGGCGTGACCCTGGTGGTCGACCCCGGCTGGGTCGAGCGCAAGGGCGTCCCGGGTGAACGGCGCCCGGCCCGCGTGGGCCCGGGCCCGCCGGACGACCCGCTGTTGGACCTGATCGAGGAGTCGGGCACCACGCTGGTCGCCCTGCCGAAGTGGGACCCGGTCCCCGGCCGGCGCGACGGCTGGGTGGACGCCCCGCACCTCCTGGCGCCGTGGGAGACCGAGGCGTGGCTCGAGGCCCTGGGGGTGGGCGGCGAGGTCGAGCGGGTCCCCCCGCCGGAGCCGGGGGCCTGGCACCTCCAGTCCTTCGGCGGCGCCGTCGAACCCGCCGAGTCCGTCCAACTCGTGGTGGACTCGGCCCTGGACCCGGTGGTGGCCTGCCCCGCGGGCGTCCTGCTCGGCGAGACGCGCGTGCGCGGCCGCCGCGTGTGGGTGCTCTCCGACCCCGACCTCCTCTCCACGCACGGCCTCGCGCGGCCCGGCCAGGCCGTGCTGGCCGTCGAGGTGATCGAGCACCTGCGCCGGGGCGGCCCGGTCGTCCTGGACGAGACCCTGCACGGCTTCACCCGCCCGCCCGGGCTCTGGGAGGAACTGCTCGCCCCGCCGCTCGGCCTGCTCGTGCTCGCCGGCCTGCTGCTCTCGCTCGCCCTGTGCTGGCGCGGGGCCGTGCGCTGGGGCTCGGCGCGCCCGCCCGCCCCGGCCCTCGAACCGGGCAACCGCACGCTCGTGCGCCACGCGGGCGCCCTCCTGGCCCACGCCGGCTACGAACGCGCGATGCTCTCGCGCTACCTCGGCGACAGCGTACGCTGGGTCGCCGCCCGGCTGCACCTGCCCGAGGGGGAGGACCCGGCGGCGCAGGCGGAACGTCTCGACGCCATCGCGAGTGCGCGGCGCCTCTCCGGCCGCGTCGGGCCGCTGCGCGCCGCGGTGCGGGAGGGGCGCGAGCCGGCGCTCGAGCTCGCGCGGCGGATCCACGCCTGGAGAGAGGAGATCCTGGATGGACCTGGAACGGGTTCGCGCCCTTCGTGAACGGCTGCACGCCGAGGTGGGCAAGGTGGTCGTCGGCCACGCCGTGGCCGTGGACCTCGTCCTGATCGCGCTCCTGTGCCGGGGCCACGTGCTCCTGCACGGCGTGCCGGGGACGGCCAAGACGCTCCTCGCGCGCAGCCTGGCGGCGTGCCTCTCGCTCGAGTTCCGGCGCATCCAGTTCACGCCGGACCTGATGCCGGGCGACATCCTGGGCACCAACATCTACCACTTCGAGACCCAGCGCTTCGTCCTCACCAAGGGCCCCATCTTCACGCAGTTCCTCCTCGCCGACGAGGTGAACCGCACGCCGCCCAAGACCCAGGCCGCCCTGCTCCAGGCCATGCAGGAACGCACCGTCACGATCGACGGGACGACCTACGACCTCGGCCCCGGCTTCCTGGTGGTCGCCACGCAGAACCCCATCGAGCAGGAGGGGACCTACCCGCTCCCCGAGGCGCAGCTCGACCGTTTCCTCTTCCAGGTCGACGTGGGCTACCCGGACCGCGAGCAGGAGCGGGCCATCGTGCGCCTGCACGGCCAGGGCGCCCGCCCGGCGCTCGACCCCGCGCACCTCGTGCCCGTGGCCACGCTCGCGGAGGTCGAGGCCATGCGCGCGCTCGTCGCGGGCCTCACCCTCACCGACGAGGTCCTCGACTACGTGGTCGACCTCGTGCGGGCCACGCGCGAGGAGCCCGCGCTCTTCGCCGGCGCCTCGCCCCGCGCGGCCAGCATGCTCGCCCTGGCGGCCCGCGCCGTGGCCGCGCTGGACGGCCGCGACTTCGTCCTGCCCGACGACGTGAAGGTCCTGGCCGTGCCGACGCTCTCGCACCGGGTCGCGCTGGCGCCGGCGGCCGAGATCGAGGGCCTGGGCCCCCGGGCGGTGATCGAGCGCCTGTGCCAGCGCGTGGCGGCGCCGAGGTAGGCGTCGATGCCCCGCCCCACCCACCGCGGGATCGCCCTCCTGGGCCTTTGCGTCCCGCTGGCGGCCTGGCCGCTCCTCGCCGGCGGGCCGGGGCACGTGGCGTGGCTCGCCACCCTGGGCCTGGTCACGGCCCTCGGGCTCCTGGACGTTGCGCTCACGCCGGGCCGGCGCCGCGTGGGCGTCGCGCTCGAGGTCCCGGTGGTGCTGTGCGTGGGCGAGGCCGCGCGCATCGGCGTGACGGCCCGCTTCCCGCCCGGCCGGGTCGTCGGCGCCGCCCCCGAGGTCGAGGCCCTGCTCGAGACCGGGCCGCAACTCCAGGGCGCCGGGTCGGCGCGCGCCCGGCTCGGCCCCGACCCCGGCGGCGGGCCGGGCCGCGTCGCCCGGTGGTCCGTCCCCCTGACGGCGGTGCGCCGCGGCCGGGTGCCGATCGAGGCCCTCTGGCTCGCCTGGCGCGGGCCGCTGGGCCTGATCGAGCGCGTGGCCCGCTGGGAGCGCACCGAGACGGTCGCGGTCGGCCCCGACACCCGGGCGGCACGCCAGGCGTTGGCCAACCTCGCGCTCGGCCGCGAGCCGCTCCCGGGCCTCAAGGTGGAGCGGCACCTGGGCGAGGGGACCGAGTTCCACGCCATGCGCGAGTACCTGCCGGGCCTGGATCCGCGCACGCTGGACTGGCGCAGCACGGCGCGGCACCGGCGCCTGATCTGCCGCGAGCACCGCGCGGAGCGCAACCACCCGGTCGTGATCGCCATCGACACCGGCTACCGGATGAGCGAGCCGCTGGTGGGCCTGCCCCGCCTCGACCACGCCGTGCGCGGCGGCCTCGCGCTCGCCTGGCAGGCCCTGCGCACGGGGGACCGCGTCGGGCTGTACGCCTTCGCGGAGCGCCCCGGCGCGTTCGCGCCGCCCCGCCCGGGGCGCGCCGCCTTCCTGGGCCTCCAGGAACTCGCGGCGGGCCTGGAGTACGGCACGGCGGAGGCCAACTTCACCCTCGGGCTCACCTGGCTCGCCCAGCGCCTCAAGCGCCGCTCCCTCGTGGTCCTGCTGACCGACTTCCTGGACACGATCTCCGCCGAGTTGATGCTCGAGAACGTGCAGCGGCTCGCCCGCCGCCACCTGGTGCTGTTCGTGGCGCTGCGCGACGCGGGCCTCGGGGCGAGCGCCGCGACGCCCCCCGAGAGCCGGGAGGCGCTGTGCCGCGCGGTGGTGGCCGCGGGCCTGGAGCGGGAGCGGAGCAGGTCCTTTCGCGCCTGCGGCAGCGCGGCGTCCAGGTGCTCGACGCGTCGCCCGACGAGGTGGACGCCCGCCTCATCGACCGCTACCTCGAGGTCAAGCGCCGGGAGCTCGTGGCGTGATCCCCACCGAACTGCGCAGCTACGCCTTTCGCCGCGAGCGCGAACGCGGCTGGTCCGAACTCGCCCGCCGGGTGAGCGCCGTCGAACGCGGGGGCCCGGGCGCGCTGGGCCCCACCGAACTGGCCGAGTTGCCCATGCTGTACCGCAGCGCCTTGAGCTCCTTGAGCGTCGCCCGGGCCATCTCGCTGGACCGCAACCTGCTCGACTACCTGGAGAGCCTGTGCGCCCGGGCCTTTTGCTGCGTGCACGCGCCCCGGCGGCGCTGGGGCCCGGCCCTGCTCGCCTTCCTGCGCCACGACGTGCCCGCCGCCGTTCGCGGGATGGCCTGGCACGCCGCGGCGGCGGCCTTCCTGATGGTCTTCGGCGCCGTGGCGGGCTTTGGGCTCACGCTGGACGACCCCGTGCGCTTCCACGCCTTCGTGGACCCGGCCTACGCCCAGGACCGCGGGCCCGCCGCGAGCACCGAGGCGCTGCGCGACGCCCTCTACGGCCGCGGCAGCGCCGCCCAGCTCGGCGCCTTCAGCGCCATGCTCTTCACGCACAACGCCACGATCGCGCTCCTGTGCTTCTCGCTCGGCGCGGCGGCGGGCCTGCCGGTCCTGTTCCTGATGCTCACCAACGGGCTCGTGCTCGGGGCCTTCGCGGCCCTGTACCACGCCCGCGGCCTCGGCGCGGAGTTCTGGGCCTGGATCCTCCCCCACGGCGTCCCCGAACTGTCGGCGATCGTGCTCGCGGGCGGCGCGGGCCTCAAGTTGGCCCACGGCCTGCTCTTTCCCGGCCCGTGGCCGCGGCCCGTCACCTTGTGCCGGGCCGGGCGCGAAGCGGCCGTGGTCACCATGGGCGCGCTGGCCCTCCTCTTCGCGGCCGGCCTGGTGGAGGGCTTCTTCCGCCAGTCGGTCCACAGCGTCCCCCTGCGCTACCTCATGGCGGGCCTGGGGGCCGTCCTGCTTGCGGCCTGGCTGCTTTCGGGCGCGGCGGCCCGCCCCGGAACGCGGCCGTGAGCCCCGCCCGCTCCGCGGGGCCGCTCGCGCCCCCGGCGCCCCCGGCGCCGCCGGGGTGCCCGGGGTCCGGCACACCGCCGGGTTTGAAGGCCCGGCACGGTCCGCAGGTCGAGGTGCTCACGACCGAGGGGCCACCTCCTGGC
>JAPKHB010000181.1 GCA_026647295.1 Planctomycetota bacterium
CGGCGTCCCGGCCGCGGGCCGCGAACGGGCACCGGGCGTGGGCGGCGGCAGGTGGGTCGAAAGCGCCTGGTAGCCCCGCGCCGGCGGCGGACCCGGGGGCAGGGCGGCCAGCGGCTGCGCCCCGGCGGGGGCGGCGGCGAGCGGCGTGAGTTGCTTGAGCCCCTCGGGGTTGCGTCCGAGGGCCTGTTGGCCGGCCTCGCGCAGGTGTGCCGCCAGGCGCTCCAACTTCTCCATCGAGCGCATGCGCCGGGCCAGGGTGCGCCAGGTCTCGGCCAGCGCGCGCAGTTCGGCGGCGGCCGGCTGGGGGGCGTCGGCCTCCAGGTGCGCCGCCGCGGCGGTGAGGTGCCGGCCCAGCAGGGTCTTCAGGTCCTGCGGCGTGGCCGCCGCCAGGCCGGCGGCAAAGGCCGCCTGGATCCGCGCGCGGGCCTCGAGCGAAAGGCGCGGGTTGGCGAGCCGTTCCGCGAGGTTGAGCGCCTCTGCCGCCGCCGCGTCCAGCCGGCCCGCGCGCAGCGCGGCGGCCAACTCCGCGGTGTCGGCGTGGCGTTCGAGCTCGGCCAGCAGCGCCGAGGAGACGCGCTCGCCGGCCGCGCCCATGCGCTGGGCGAGTTCCTCGGCGCGGTGCGCCTGGCGCTCGAGTTCCTCGAGCACCTTGCGGGCCGACTGGCCCGCGCCCTCTTCGCGCAGGCGCTCGGCGGCCTTGGCGAGTTCCGCGCGCAGTTCCTCGATCGCGCGCCGCTCGGCCTCGGGCAGGGCCTTGGCCTCCTCCTCGAGCGCCGCGAGGGCGGCGGCCTCGTCCTCCATGCTGGCGGCCACCGCGAGCGCGCCCTCCCCGACGCCCGGGTCCGGGGCGGCGGCGGAATCGGCCTGCTCGGGCAGCAGGAGGGCCAGCGCGAGGAGGGCCGGCGCGCCGAGCCAACCCCAGCCCCGCCACCGCAGCGGGATGTCGGTCGCCACGCGCGCGCCGGCGTCCGCCAGCGCCGCGCGGGCGACGTGGAGGTGCAGGGCCGCGCCGGGCGGGGCGCGCGGGTCGCGTTCGAGGCTCGCGGCCGAGAGGAAGAGTTCGTGGGTGCCGTGGGTGCGGTCCCACCAGCCCAACGCGGCCGGGGGCGAAAGCCGCCCGAGCCACGCGCGAAGGACGCCGGCGGAGAGCCAGAGCGCGAGGACGAATCCGGCGAGCGCCGCGGGGGCCGGCCCGGCCCCGAGCCACCAGGCGCCCAGCAGGGCCGCGGCGCCCAGCGGCAGCAGCCAGCGCGCCTGCCGTTCGAGGTTTCGCGCGCCGTCGCACAGCGCGCGGCGCCTCACGACGGCGCGGGCCAGGGCCTCGAAGCCTCCGGGGGAGGGGGTCGGCGTCATCGCACCTCCAGCACGCGGCGCAGGCGCCGCTCCGCCTCCGGCGTGGGGCCGGCGTCCAGCGCGTCTTCCAGCATCGGGCGGGCCAGTTCGACCAGCTCCATCAATTCGGACGTGGCGGCCTCGCGGCGGTCCCAGTCCGGATCGTCGAGCGCCACCACCAGGCGCTGGACGCGCACCCGCACCGCTTCGGGCAGGAGCGGGGCCGGAGCCCGCACCTCGACCAGGTCCCGGACGGGGATCTCCAACACGCCGTAGGCGGTGCGGAAGGGGAGCACGAGTTCGCGCAACTCGCCCCCCACCCGCCCCCCGCCCCACAGACTGGCCTCGAAGCGCAGCGCTTCGCCGGGCTCGGGCGGCAGGCCGCCAAGGAGGTTGGACAGGCGCCGGATCTGGGCGGGGGGCTGCGGGATCGCGCTACCGGCCTGCACGAAGTGGATCACCTCGGAGTCCAGGCGGCCCACGAAGAGGTCGCCGCCCGCCACCTCGGCCTGGGGGCGGGCGCGGCGCGGCCCCCAGAAGGAGCGCTCCTCGTCGGGGGCGCCGCGGTCCCGCACGATCGCGCTCACGCGCCAGGGATCGAGTTCGACGGCGCCAAACAGCGCCGTGTCGAAGGCGAGGCGCTCCGCCCCGAGCAGCAGCCGGAAGCGGGAGCCGTCTTCGAGCGCCGCCAGGAGGCCGAAGGCCTCCTCCTCGGCGCCGGTGAGGGAGAGCACCTGGTCGAGTTGCAGCGTGAGCGTGCCCCAGCGGGTGAGCGCACGCAGGCCCGAGGCCTTGGGGGCGCAGCGCAGGCGCTGGCCGTCCTCCGTCTGGACGATCCAGGCGTGGGGACCAACGGGCGCGGCGTCCGGAGCCCCCTTCTTGAGGACCAGCCGGTCCATGCGCGCCACGTCCAGGTCGACGGTGAGGCCGCTCGTCAACTCGAAGGCGAGGCCGCGGCACGCCACCTCGCCCACGAGGCGTTGCCCGTCGCGCAGGAACACGGCCGGCCGGCGCGAGGGGTGCTGGCCCCCCACGATCGCCGCCACCTGCGCGAAGGGGATCTCGGCCTGGCCGAAGTCCGTCGTGACGCTCACCGTCTCGCAGCGGGCGGTGCCCGGCACGAGGGTCTCGGAGGCGAAGGCGAGTTGGTCCTGGTCGCCGGGCGCGACCTCCAGCAGGGCCGCGAGGTCCGGGAGCGCGTGGGGGCCGGCCAGCGCGCGGCCCCCGAAGTTGGCCAGCGAGCGACGGATGGGGGCCGGCAGGTCGGCGAGCCACTCCGGACCGTCGTAGGTCTCGAGTTCGCGGGGCGCCTGCGCGGCGCCGCTCGGGCCCGAGAGGAGCCGCAGGCCCACCGCGAGCGCCACCTGCCCGCGGGCCGGGATCGCCACCGTGTAGCCGATCTGCAGGTGCTGGTTGCCGTGGGGCAGGAGCGTGGGCCGCAGCCCCCCGCGCCCGTCGCACAACGCGAAGACGAGCGCGCTGGGCGGGGTGCTGCCCACGAACGCGATGGCCCCGACCTGGCCCTCGGGCAACTCCCCGGAGGCGGTGGCGCCGCTGGCGAGCCCCACCCGGGTGAAGCCGTGGCTCATGTTCGACCAGTACACCACCTGGGCGGTGCGCCCGCGGGGGGTGTCGTTGGTCAGCACGTCCACGACCCGCACGCCCCCGCGCCGGGGGTCGAAGGCGATGCGCCGTTGCACGCCCAGGTCGCCGGCGGTTCCGTCCAGCACCAGTTCTCCGCCGTCACGCCGCATGCGCTGCTGCTGGACGGCCAAGGTCGCCTGGTTGAACTGGGTGCCGGAAAGGGCCCAGCCGATGGGCACGGCCAGGCGGCCCATCTCGTCGGGGGTCCAGGTCACGCCCAGGAGGTCCGTCTGCGGCCCCGCGCTGCCGGGCACGAGGTCTTCGGCGCAAAGCCACCCGGCCCCGGGCCCGAGGGCCAGGGCGAGGACGCACAGCGCGCCCGCGGCCCACGGGACGCCCCGGTCGGTTCGTGTGCGGGTGCGGCTAGCCACAGGCCTTTCCTCCGTCCTCGACCACCACCTCGGGCGCCGGGGCGGGCGCCTCTCCCTCCGCGGCCTTGCGGCGGGCTTCCGCCTCGGATTCGAGCGCGAGCAACGCGGCCGGATCGACGCACAGGAGTTCCAGGTGGGCCGCGGGCACGCGCAACCGGCCCCAGGGCGTGCGCAGCGGCACGGTCGGGGTCGCCAGCCGGGCGCGCAGGGCGGGGCCGCCGCCTGCCAGCAGCACCTCGAAGACGCCGGGGTCGTCGCTGCGGCGCAGCGCGACGACGCGCGCCTGCTCCACGTGCACCGGGCCGGCGGCCGTGAGCAGGTCCAGGCCCGGGGCGTCGAGTTCCGCCCGCACGAGGCTGTCCGGGCGCAGGCGCACATAGGGCACCGTCGGCGGCGGGCGGGGTCCGACGACGTACTCGACCTCGACCGGGGGTGGCGGCGGCTCGGCCGGCTGGGGCGGCCCGGGTGCGGGCGCGGGCGCGGGCGCGGGTGGCCCGCCCGGCGGCGCGGGGGGTGGGGCCCCGGGCGGCGGCGCGGGCGGCGCGGGGGAGGCTACGGGGGAAGGCCCGGGCTGCGGCGGGAGCTGTGGCGCGGGCTGCGGCGTGGGCGGCGGCGCCGGACGCGGGATGGGGATGAGGGGCAGCGGGGGCCGCGGGTCCTGCGTCACGCTCCAGGCGGCGATGCGGCTCGCGGGCACTTCGAGCGGGCCGAAGGCCAGCGTCTCCAGTTGCACCGCCTCGCCGCCCGGCAGGTAGGGGAAACGCGAGCCGTCGGCGAGGGCCGCCCACATGCCGGGGGCGGGATCGGGGGCGTGCACGAGGCGGACCACCTCGGGCCCCGGGACCGCGAGCAGGCCCCAGGGCGTCATGGCCTGGAGTTCGGCCCGGCGGGCCTCCTTGAGCCCGAGTCGGCTGCCGTCCAGGAGCGTGACGAACGCGCCGGCGCCCGCGGGCGGTTCTCCGTCGCCGTCCGCGGCGGGAAGGAACAGCGTGTCCACGGCGGCGGGGGCCAGGGCGAGTTCGAGCCCGCTGGAGGCGTGCAGGACGAGGCCTGGCGCCTCGACGTCGCCGACGAGGATCTCCCCGTTGCGCAGGTAGAGCCGCGGCGTGCGGCCCCGGCCCGCGCCGCCGCGCAGCGCGGCCACGTCCGCCAGCGGAATCTCGCGATCGCCGTAGCGCGTGCGCACGCGGACCACGGTGCCGGCCACGCTGCCTTCGAGCGGCGCCGTCTCCGCAAACGCCAGGTGCGCGGCGGTCCCGCGTTCGACCTCCAGGGCGCGCGCGAGGGCGAGCAACTCGCCCAGCACCGGTTCCGGCTCGTCCAGGCCGACCTGCGCGTTCGCCTGGAAGTTGAGCAGCGTGCCGACCACCTCCGGCGGCAGTCCCTGGGCCCAACGCGCCTGCAAGAACGGTTTGACCTCCTTCTCGATCTCCTGGGCCGACGGCGCCGCGGCCCAGCGGCGCTGGCCGACCGTGGTGAGCACCGAGACCGACCGTCCGGGCGGAAGGTCCAGGCGCCACAGGAAGTTGAAGTGGCGGTTGTTGTTGATCACGTACTCGGGGGGGTGGCGGTTGCGTGGCGAGCGCACGCACCAGAAGACGCTGGGGCGTCCGCCGGGGTGCTGGAGTGCGTAGACCGTGTGCTCCTTGCGATCCAGCGTGGGGCCGGCCGTCGGGGCGGCCGCGTTGGTGCCGGCGCTCTGGCAACTGCCCCCGAGTTGGCTCCCGACCGAGAGCACGGTGTTCACGCGCTGGGAGCCCACGTTGCGCACCGTCTCGACCGAGCGCACGGCGGCCAGGGGCAGGTCGACCGTCACCCGCCGGGTCACCTCCAGGTCGCCGTAGCGGCCGGTCAGGACGAAGGTGAGCCCGTCCTTGGTCATGCGTGTCGTGGCGGGCTGGAAGTTCCAGTTGTCCAGGCGCAGCACCATGCCCCCGTCGAAGCAGTCGTTGGTGCCGTCGCCGATCATCCCCGTGGCGTTCACGTCCCAGTTGAAGCCCAGGGCGTCGCTGCGGTTCTGGAACACCGCGTCCACGAGTCCGGCCTCGGCGGCGGGGGCCGGGGCCGGGGCGGTGAGCAGGAGCCCGAGCAGCGCAAGCCCGGGCCACAACCCGGCCGCGGGGCGTGGGGCGTTCGCGGCGGCCGGCCGCAGGGAGTGGGGGGGCATCGCTCCTCCGGGGGCACGGTCGCTCCGCCTTCAAACGCCGCCGCGCCGCCGGCGTTCGACCCCCGTTGTATCCCGGCCGGCGGGGGGTGCGGGGCAGGCCCGGCGTCAGGGCGGCGGCGGACGGCCTTCCAGGGCCCGCTTGAGGAGGTCGCCGAGCGTGGGCTCGGGCGTGGGGTCGCGACCGCCCTGGCGCAGGATGCGGCGCACGGTCTCGTCGTCGGCGCTGTCCTCGTCCAGGCGGTCGCCGCGCTCGTCGAGGAGGCTTAGGCCGAGCCGGCGGCGTTCGGGCTCGATGCTCACCACACGGGCCTTGACCTCCTGGCCGACGCGGCAGGCCTGGCGCGGGCGGTCGGCGCCGCCGGGGGCGAGTTGGCTCACGTGCGCGAGGCCCTCCACGCCGGGGGCCACCTCGACGAAGGCCCCGTAGGGGGCCAGGCGCGTGACCCGACCCGGAACCCGGGCCCCGACCGGGTGCGCACGGACGAACTCGTGGTAGGGATCCGCCTCCAGGGCGCGCCGGCTCAAGGAGATGCGCCGACCTTCCTCTTCGACCTTGAGCACCTGGACCCGCACGGTCTGCCCGACCGAGACGTGCTCCTCCGGGCGCTCGACGCGCGTCCAGGCGAGTTCGCTCACGTGCAGGAGTCCCTCGACGCCGCCCAGGTCCACGAACGCGCCGAAGGGCTCGACGCGCGTGATCCGTCCCTCCAGCACCAGGCCCGGCCCAAGGGTGCCCATCGCGGCGGCCCTCTGGGCGTCGCGCTCGCGGGCCAGGACCGCCCGCCGGGACACGACCAACCGGCGCTTGGCACGGTCGACCTCGAGCACCTCGACCTCGAACGCGCGCCCGACGAGGGCGGTGAGGTCCTCGACGCGCTCCAGGGCGGCATGGGAGGCGGGCAGGAAGGCGGTGAGCGTCCCACACTGGAGTTCGAGGCCGCCGGTGTTGGCGGCGCGCACCAGGCCTTCCAGGAGGGTGCCGGGCGCCACCGAGTCCCAGCGGGCCTCCTCGCGCGCGCGCTCCACGCTCAAGCGCCAGAGCCCGTCCTCGGGATCCCGTTCCTGCACGAACACGCGCAGGCGCGAGCCGACCTCGGGCGGCGTCGAGAAGTGGGCCCGCGGGACGACGCCCTGCTCGCGGGGCCCGAACTCGATGAACACGTCCTCGCGGCCGACGCCGGCCACCAGGCCCTCGGCGAAGGCGCCCGCGCGCGGGCGGGTGCCGGGGGCCAGCGGGGGGAGGGGCCGCGCGGCGGGCGGGGTGTCGGCGGCGTCGTAGTCGAGCAGGGAACGACCGCCCAGGGCCTCCTCGATCTCGCGTTCGAGCGCCTGGGGGTCGTCCTCGTCGCCGGGCTCGTGCATGCGCGCTTTCCCTGGGGCCGGAACCCCGATTCTACGCGCGCCGGGCTTCAGTCCCCGATCCCGATCCGTGTGGGGCCCTGGTAGTACAGGCCCGGTTCGCCGCCAGAGCGGCGGCGGCGGGCGGCCTCGAGGTTGGGCAGCCCGACGGCCAACAGCACGAGGGCCGCGAGCAGGCTGACGGCGTGCAGGCCGGGGTGGACGACCCAGCCCGCGACGGTCCCCCCCGCGACCGCGAGGCCCAGGGCGACCAGCAGGCCGCCGGCCAACTCGCGCGGCGCCATCGGCGGCGGCTCCTTCTCGGGGGGCGTGCGGGCGGCCCGCGCCGAGGCGCGCTCCGCGCTACGCGCAGGCGCCTCGAGCCCGGAAGCCGAGTCCAGGTCGCCCGGAAGCGCCAGCAGGCCCTGGGCGTTGGCCGCCAGAATGCGGGGGGCGTCGCGGCGGGGGGCGCGGTCGTCCCCCGCGTAGAGCTTGAGAAAGGCGTCGCGATCGTCCTCGCGAAGCCAGCGGTTGCCCGTGCGCTCCTGACGCAACGTGGAATAGGCCCGCCCCATGTCGTCGTGGCCAGGGTGGATCACCGTCTCGTCGGAGAGACCGGCGAAGAGGCGGCGCAAGGTGTCGTACCAGGCTTCCGGGTCGCTGCCGGGGGCGTCCCGGAGCCCGACCGTCCCGATCAGGAGCGTGTCGCCCGTGAACAGGGCGCCCGGGGCGCTGACGATCAGCGCATCGGCGCTCACCCCGGGCGCGTGGCGCACGACCAGGG
>JAPKHB010000182.1 GCA_026647295.1 Planctomycetota bacterium
GCCTCGGATTGGTCACCTACGACGACGCGGCGCGGGTGCGCCTGCCGCTCACGCACGACGAGGCGGCGCTGGTCAAGGCGCTCAACAAGGTCGCGGCCGCCGGCGGCGGCGACCTGGAGGAGGGGGTGGACCGGGCGCTGGCGGCGGCGCTGCGCCAGGAGCAGGTCGGCTGGTCCCGCCGGGCGCTGCGGATCGTGATCCTGATCGGCGACGCGCCGCCGCACGAGTCCGCGGTGCCCGGGATGCTGCGCCGTCTCGCCGCGTCCCGCGACGACCCGCTCTTCGAGTCACCCGTGGTGGTGCACGCGGTGGCGGCCACCGCACAGGGCGTCGAACACTTCCCGGCGATCGCGCGCGCGACGGGCGGGCACTACGTGGTGCTGGACCGCGCGGGCAGCCTGCTCGCGGAGTTGGTGGCGTTGAGCTTCGGCGGTGCGCCGCGCGAGCGCCTGGACCCGTGGATGGCCGAGATCGACGCGCTCGCCCTCGATTGACCGTACGGAGCCAGGCTCCGGTGCATCATTCGTGACCGTACGGAGCCAGGCTCCGGTGCATCATTCGAGGGCCTCGAATCCCGACCGCCCCCTGCCCGTGCGCTCCCCGCTCCCGCGCGGGACCGTACCGGGTCGGCACGCCGGCGCGCGCCGACTCTTGGTGCCCGGGGCGAGGCGGGGCTGCTATGCTCGCGCGCCATGAACCTCCTCCACGACCTGCACGAGTTGCAGGCGCGCCACGGCTGGCTCTCCGACGCCGTGCTGCGCGACTACGCCGCGGCCTCCGGCACGCCCCTCTTCCGGCTCCAGGAGGTCACGAGCTTCTACCCCCACTTCCGGCGGGCGCCCCCGCCGCGCGCCACGGTGGGCGTGTGCCGGGACGGCGCCTGCCACCTGGCCGGTGCGCCGGCCCTGGAGCGCGCGTTGCGCGACGCACTGGCCGCGCAGCCCGACGTCGAGGTCCGGGCCGTCTCCTGTCTGGGGCGCTGCGAGCACGCCCCGGCCGCCTGCGTGAACGACACGCCGGTGCCGGGGCTCGACGCCGCGGCGATCGCCGCCCTCGCCCAGGGCCGCGCGCCGCTCCCCCCCGACGAGCCCACGGGCACGCCGCGGCGCTGGCCGAGCGACCCCTACGCGAGCCGCTCCGAGCACTACGGCGTGCTGCGCCGGCACCTGGACGACCCCGCGGACGCGCGCGCCAGGATCCCGCAGGTGCTCACCGAGGCAGGGCTCAAGGGGATGGGCGGGGCCGGGTTCCCGACGGGGCTCAAGTGGCGGCTGGTGCGCGACTCCAAGACGCCGGGTGAACGCTGGGCCGTGGTCAACGCCGACGAGTCCGAACCGGGGACATTCAAGGACCGGGTGATCCTGGAGGAACTCCCCCACCTGGTGATCGAAGGGCTCCTGCTCGGCGCGCTGGTGGCGGGCGCAGCCCAGGCCGTCGTGTTCATCCGGCACGAGTACACGCGCGAAGCGAAGGCGATCGCGCGCGAGATCCAGCGCGTGGAGCGGCTCGGGCTGCTCCCGCGCCTGGGGGTGGCGCTCTCGCTCTTCGTCTCGCCCGGGGGCTACATCCTGGGCGAGGAGACCGCTCTGCTCGAGGCGCTGGAGGGCAAGCGCGGCGAGCCGCGCAACAAGCCCCCCTACCCCACCGACCACGGCGTCCACGGCCGTCCGACGCTGATGAACAACGTGGAGACCTTCGCCTTCGTCCCGCTCATCCTGTCCGAGGGGCCGGCGGCCTGGAAGGCGCACGGCGTGCACGGGGGCGAGGGCTGGAAGTACTTCTCGCTGTGCGGGGACGTGCGCCGCCCGGGCGTGTACTGCGTGCCGATGGGCACGACCGTGCGCGAACTGGTGGAGGGACCCGGCGGCGGCATGCGGGCGGACCGGTCCATGGCCGCCTTCTGCCCCGGCGGGGCGAGCGCGCCCTTCCTGCCGGCGGCGCGCGCGGACACCCCGCTGGACTTCGAGCCGATGAAGGCCGCGGGCAGCATGCTCGGCTCGGGCGCCGTGCTGGTGGTGGAGGAGGGGCGCGACCTCTTCGACCTCGGCGTGAACCTCGTCCGCTTCTTCCGCAACGAGTCCTGCGGGAAGTGCGTTCCCTGCCGCGTGGGCAGCCAGAAGGCCGTCGACCTGCTCGAGCAGGTCCAGCGCGGCGAGGCCGGCGCCGAGGCCCTGGCCCTCCTGCCCGAACTCGACGAGACGCTGCGCCTGACCAGCATCTGCGGCCTCGGCCAGGTCGCGCTGGTGCCCGCCTTGAGCGTGATCGAGCACTTCCCCGGGTCCGTCCCGCCCCACGCCCGCGGGGGCTAGCCCCATGGCGCGCGACGTGCGCATGCGCGGCTTTCGCGAGCGCGCCCCGGTGGCCGCCGCCCAGGCCTGGATCGACGCCCTGGCGATCCCGGCGCGCCCCGAGGAGGTGCCGGGCGCCGCGGCCGCGGGGCGGCGGCTCGCCGAGACGCTCGTCGCCCCCGCGGACCTGCCGCCCTTTGCCCGCGCCGCGATGGACGGCTGGGCCCTGCGCGCCGCGGCCACCTACGGCGCGGGACCCGCGGACCCCGTGGCCTTCGGCGTCGTGGGCGTCGCCCGGGCGGGCCATCCCTTCGCCGGCGTGGTGGGCGCCGGCGAGGCTGTCCGGATCATGACCGGCGCCGCGCTTCCCGACGGGGCCGACGCCGTGCTGCCCGCCGAGGAGGGCCGCGAGGAGAACGGTCGCCTGGAGGCCCTGGCGACGCTCTCGCCCGGACGCCACGTGGGAGCGGCGGGGGAGGACCTGCGCCAAGGCGAGGTCGCGCTCGCCGCGGGACGCTGGCTGCGGCCCCAGGACGTCGGCCTCGCCGCCGCGCTCGGCCGGGAGCGCCTCTGCGTACAGGCCCTTCCGCGCATCGCCGTGCTGGTGACCGGGGACGAACTCTGCGCCCCGGGGTCCCGGCCGGGGCCGGGCGGCATCCTCGACGCCAACGGACCGATGCTCGAGGCGCTGCTGCGCCGCGACGGCGCCGGGCCGGTCGTGCGGCGCCGGGTGCCCGACCGGCGCGCGGCGTTGGCCGAGGCCCTCGCCACGACCCCCGGCGACGTCGTGCTCGTCAGCGGCGGGTCGAGCGTGGGCGAGGAGGACCACGCCCCGGGGCTGGTCGCCGAGCAGGGCGAACTGGTCTTCCACGGGCTGGCCCTGCGCCCGGCGGCGCCGGCGGGCCTCGGGATGGCCGGCGGACGGCCCGTGTTCCTCCTGCCCGGACACCCGGTCTCGTGCCTGTGCGCCTACGACCTGCTGGCCGGCCGGTGGGTGCGGCGCTGGGCGCGGGGCGACCCCGCGTGGCCGTATGCGGCCGTGCAGGTCCGCGCCGCGCGCAAGATGAGCAGCGCGCTCGGCCGGCTGGACTACCTGCGGGTGCGCCTCACCCCCGCGGGCGCCGAGCCCCTGATGAGCCGCGGCGCGGCGATCCTCTCCTCCACGACGCGCGCGGACGCCTTCGTGCTCATCCCGCCCGAGAGCGAGGGGCATGCGCCCGGCGAAGCGGTCACGGCGTACTGCTACGATCCGTGCGCTGGAGGGCGATCGCCGTGAGGTCGTCGTGCGTGGGCGCACCGGCGCGCCAGCGCAGGAGTTCGGCGGCGAGCGCGTCCAGCACCGCCGCGGGCGGCCCCTGGCCGTGGCGCGCGAGGAACTCGACCAGCCGCGCCTCGCCGAAGCGCTCGCCCGACGGCGCCTCGGCCTCGCTGGCCCCGTCCGAGTAGATCAGGAGCAGGTCGCCGGAGGCGAGCGCCTGCACCTCGCCGGCGGGGTAGCCGGCCCCCGGCAGCACGCCGAGCACGCGCCCCTGCGCGCCCAGCGGCACCACGACGCCGTCGCGCGCGCGGCGCAGCAGCGCGGGCGGGTGGCCGGCGTTGCACCAGGCCAGGGTGCCGGTCACCGGATCGGCCAGCGCCAGGAACATCGTCATGAAGGCGCCCGCCGTCAGGTCGCGGGCGAGGAAGTCGTTGATCTCGCCCAGGATGGCCTCGGGGGCGCTGCGCACCTGGGAGAACGCGCGCAGGTAGGCCCGCGCCTGCGCCATCACCAGCGCGGCGTGCAGGCCGTGGCCGCTCACGTCGCCCAGCACCACGCCCCAGCGCCCGTCGGAGCGCTCGACGCAGTCGTAGTAGTCGCCGCTGGCGTGTTCGCACAGGGTGTTGAGGCCGGCGAGCTCGAGGCAGCCCGCGCGCCGCTCGGAGCGTTCGGGCTGGAAGGCGCGCTGCACGTCCTGCACCAGCCGGATCTCGCGGTCCTGGCGCTCCTTCTCGAGCGCGGCCCGGTGCAACTGCGCGTTCTCCAGGGCCAGGGCCGCGTGCACGGAGAGCGCGTCCAGGAAGACCTCGTCGGACGGCTCGAAGGGGCCGCCGGCCTTGTTGAGCAGCTGGAAGACGCCGACCCGGCGCCCGTCGCGCCCGCGGATGGGCGCGCACAGGATGCTGCGGGTGCGGAAGCCCGAGCGCTCGTCCCAGGTGCGGTCAAAGCGCGGGTCCTCGTAGGCGTCGGCGATCCGGACGGTCTGGCCGGACTCGGCCACGGCCCCGGCGATGCCCCGGCCCAGGGGCAGGCGGATCTCGCGGTGCTCGTTGCCCTGCAGCACGCGCGACCAGATCTCGCGCCCGTCCTGGGAGAGCAGGAACACGGTCCCCCGCTCGGCCTCGACGCCCTCGCAGGCGATCTTGAGGATCATGTCCAGCAGGAGGTCCAGGTCCAGCGTCGTGTGCAACGCGGTGCTGGCTTCGGTGAGGCGCCGCTCGCGGAGCAGCTCCTTCTCGAGCCGCAGCACGCCGGACTCGGTGTACCGGCGCGTCACGAGGCCCCCCGGGGCGCGGCCGGGGGCTCGGGGTGCCGGGCCACCACCACGCTGGAGATCCCCCCGCGCACGCGGAACTCGCCGCGGACCTCGAGCCGCAGCGGGTCGAGCGCGGCCACCAGGTCGTCGAGGACCTGGTTCACCAACGCCTCGTAGAAGACGCCGCGCGAACGGTAGGCGTGCAGGTACAGCTTGAGGCTCTTGAGCTCGACGCAGCGCGCGGCGGGGGTGTAGCGCACGGACAGCGTGGCGAAGTCCGGCTGGCCCGTGATCGGGCACAGCGACGTGAACTCGTGGGCCGTGTGGACGATCTCGTAGCCGCGGCCGGGGCGCGGGTTCGCGAAGGTCTCCAGGAGCCCCGCGGGCGCCTCGCGCGCGACGTCCACGGCCTATCCCCCCTGGCCGGCGGGAACCGCCAGGGTCTCGGAGAAGGCCACCGGCCCCTCCATCAGGCGGTGCACGGGGCACCGCCCGGCGATCTCCCGCAGGCGCGCGCGCTGGTCGGCGTCCAGCGGCCCCACGAGTTCGACCTCCTGCTCGATGCGCGCGGGCTCGCCCCCCCGGGCCTCGGTGAGGCGCACGGTGATGCGCACGTCCTCCAGCGGCCACTGCTTGCGCGCGCTGTAGAGCTTGAGCGTCATGGCGGTGCAGCCGCCCAGCGCCGCGAGCAGCGTCTGGCGGGGCGAGAGCGCGGTGCCCTGGCCGCCCGCGTCGGGCGGCTCGTCCATCGCGGTGACGACCCGGCCGTCGGTCGCCTCGGCGCGCAGGGAGCCCGAGGTCTGGACGGTGATCTGCATGGAGGCTCTCCGGGACGGGCCCTACCGTACGCGGGCGTGCGCCGGCGCGCCAGCGCGGCGCCGCGCGCCCGCCCCGTCCGGCGCGCCTAGCGCCACAGCGCCGCGTGGCGGCGCGGGCCCGGCTCGGGCCCGAGGCGCAGCGTGAGGTCGAGTTCGAGTTCGATGGGCGCAAGGCAGGTGCCCGCGTCGGTGCACGGGGCCACGCGCAGCCGCAGCGGCACGCGCCGGGGCCCGTGCGGCGCGTCCGCGGGGAACGCGACCGCGAGGCGCACGTCGACCGGGCCCGCGTAGACCCAGGCCGCGGGGCCCGCCCCCAGGGCGCGGCGCTCGGGGGCGGGCCACGCGGGGCCCGCGCCCACGATCCGGGCCGGGGAGTGCGGCGCGAGCGCGAGGGCGACCGGCGCGCCACCCGCGGGGTCGCCGGGGGCCGCAAGGTGCCAGCCCGGACGGATCCCGAGGCGCACGAGCAGCGCCACCGCCTCGCCCGGGCGCACCTCGGCGCGCTCCTGGAACACGTCGACGGTGAGCGCCTCGTGCGCGCGGTGCAGGTCGCCGTGCCCGGCGGCCGAAGGGTCCTGGTCCGCCAGCGCCGCCCGCGCGCGCACCGCGCGCAGCAGCGCCGCCACGCCGCGCACCATGTGCGGGTGGGCCATGACCCCGCGGTACAGGTCGAGCGTGGCGTCGGCGGCCGCCTTGAGCGCCGGGTCCCGGTCGCGCGCGTACACGCGCAGGCACAGGTGCGCCGCGGCCCCGTTGTCCGACGGGATCGGGCTGTCCCAGGCCTCCTTCGTGCGCGCGAACAGGGCCTCGTGCGCCGTGGCGTCGGCGGTGAAGAAGCCGCCGGCCGCGGCGTCCCCAAAGCCCGCCACGAGGCGCCGCGCCAGCGCCGCGGCGGCCGCGCCGTAGGCCGGCTCGCCCGTGGCCTCCTCCAGGTCGAGGAGCCCGTGGGCGACGTGCACGTGGTCCTCGCAGAAGCCCACCAGTTCCGGGCCCGACCCGCGGGGAAAGCGCAGCAGCGTCCCGTCCGGGCGCCGGCAGCGCTCGAGCAGGAAGTCGGCCAGCGCGCGGGCGCGGGCGATCCACGCGGGCTCGCCGAAGGCCCGCCCCGCGTGCGCCAGCCCCGAAAGCAGGAGGCCGTTCCAGCCGGCGATCACCTTCTCGTCCAGGGCCGGCTGGGCACGCCGGGCGCGGGCCTCGCGAAGCGCCGCGATCCAGCGCGCGGCCCGGGCCTCGAGGTCCGCCGGGGCCAGGCCGTGGGCGGCCGCCACCTCCGCCACGGGCCGGGGCCGGTGCAGCACGTTGCGCCCGGAGCGCCGGCCGGTGGCCTCGTCGAGGAAGTTCCCTTCCGCACGCACGCCATGGAGTTCGCAGAACAGGTCGAGGTCGGCCGCGGGCAGGACCGCGCCCAGCTCGGCGCGGGTCCAGGTGTAGGTCAGCCCCTCCTCGCCTTCGGTGTCGGCGTCCAGGCTGGAGGCGTAGCCTCCCCCGGGCCGACGCAGGTCGCGTTCGACCCAGTCGAAGAGCCGCTCCACGACGCGCCGGTGGCCGGGCCTGGGGTCGCGCGCGTGGGCCCGCGCGTAGGCCTGGGCCAGGAGGGCGTTGTCGTAGAGCATCTTCTCGAAGTGCGGCAGGAGCCAGCGCTCGTCGGTGCTGTAGCGGTGGAAGCCGCCGCCGACGTGGTCGTGGATGCCGCCGGCGGCCATGGCGTCCAGCGTGCGGTGCGCCTGCTCGCGCTCCGCGTCGGCGATCCAGCCGGTCGGATCGTCTTCGAGCAGCAGCAGGAGGTCGGTGTGCGGGGGGAACTTCGGCCGCCCCCCGTAGCCCCCGTGGCGCGCGTCGAAGTCCCGGGCGAGCGCCTCGCGCAGGGTGCGGAAGAGGTCGGCGTCCGATCCCGTGGCGGCGGGCCGGTCGGGGTCCAGCAGCGCCGCGGCCATCTGGGCGAGTTGCTCCGCCCCCGCCTCGACGCGCGCGCGCTCCGCCGTCCACATCTCGACCACCCGCTCCGTG
>JAPKHB010000183.1 GCA_026647295.1 Planctomycetota bacterium
CGCAGGTCAAGACGAAGCGAGAGTCACCCCGCGGTGTAAAGGCCAGTTCGTCATACAGCGTCACCGCCGAAACGAGCGATTCGATCTCGTGATAGCCGTCGTCGCGGCGGCCATGAACTCGAAGCGTCCAATTGATTTTGGCGGGTGTTTTCACCACGAAGCCCATCCCGGTCACTCCTGCCGTCGCCGGTTGCCTGCCTCAAAGCGTGCCGTCGAGCAAACGTGGCTTCGCAGCCTGCCGTGGGCAAGGCCCAGGCGCCGGCCGAGCGGGACTTCATCCGCCTGCTCGGCTACCTCCCGGGCGAGGCGGTGACGCAGGCGCTGCTGGGCTTCGTCCGGGACCTCAATCCGCTGGTCACGATGGCCGCGCTCGAGGCGCTGGGCCGGCAGAACGACCCGCGCACCGTGGACGTGCTCATCGAGCGGCTGGCCGACCCGCGCTGGCAGGTGCGGGCGGCGGCGCTGGAGGGCCTCGCGTTCCGGCGCGAGGCCCGCGTCGTGTGTGCCCTGCTCGAACACGGGGCCCGGGAGGACGGCGTGCTGCGGCGCCACTACCTCACCGCGCTCGCCCGGATCGCGGGCCAGGGCGTCGAGGCGCTGCCGCCGACCCTGGAGGCCTGGGTCACCTGGTGGGCGACGAACGAGGCCGCGGTGGTCGCGGCCTGGGAGCAGACGGCGGTCCAGGGCCCCGTCGAGGAGGACCTCCCCGCCATCCCGCTGGGGGGCGGGGGCGGCGCCACCTCCTTCTATGGGATCCAGACCCACAGCAAGCACATCGTGTTCGTGGTCGACGTCAGCGGGTCGATGGGCGAGCAGGGCGGCGTGGACGCCCAGGGCCGCATGCGCATCGACGTCGTGAAGGCCGAACTCGCCAACGCGATCCGGGCGCTGTCGGCCGACGACACGGACGAACGCGGACCGTCGAGCTTCAACATCGTGACCTACGCGGCCGAGGTCGGGGTGTTCCGGGAGGGCAAGATGGTGCCCGCGACCAAGGCCAACAAGGACAAGGCCTTCCAGTGGATCGAAGGGCTCACCGCCCTCGGGGCGACCAACATCTTCGATGCCCTCGAGCAGGCCTTCGCCATCGTGGACACCCGGCGGATGGCCAAGCAGCTCGCCCAGGGCGCGGACACCATCTTCCTGATGACCGACGGCGAGCCCAACCGCGGCAAGATCGTGGACCCGGACCAGATCCGGGCCGAGGTCCGCAAGCTGAACCGCGACCGCAAGATCACCATCCACGCGATCGGCGTGGGCAAGGACCACAACCGCGCCTTCCTCGAACGCCTGGCCGTGGAGAACCACGGGCAGTACCTCGGGCGATAGGCGCGGGGGGTCCGGGGCGCCCGGGAAGGGCGCCCCGGCCCGGATCCGTCGGTCAGGCGAAGAGCTCGGCCTTGCGGCCCTCGTGCTGGGCCTTGAGGCGCCGGATCACCTTGGAGTGGATCTGGCAGACGCGGCTCTCGGTCAGGCGCAGCATCCCGGCGATCTCGCGCATCGACAGGCCCTCGAAGTAGTAGTACTGCAGGACCGTGCGCTCCTTGTCGGTGAGCGAGCGGAAGAGCAGGTCGCGCACGTCGCGGCGCTGCTGCTCGCGGCGCGGCTCGTCGTCGCCGGAGCGGTCTCCGATCAGGTCGAGCATGCGCCCGCCGGACTCCCCGTCGTCGTTGCCCCCGTCCTCGGTGAGCGAGAGCATCGCGGTCGGCGAGGCCTCGCGGCGCAGGGCCTGGTACTCCTCCATGTCCATGTCCAGGGCCGCGGCCATCTCGGGGTCCGTCGGCTCCCGGCCGAGTTCGGCGTAGAGCCGGCGCAGCGTCTTGTCGACGAGGTTGGTGCGCAGGCGCACCAGGCGCGGCACCCAGTCGTTGGTGCGCAGGTTGTCCAGGATGGCGCCCCGGATGCGCGCGGTGCAGTAGGTCTTGAACTGGATGCCGCGGGAGAGGTCGAAGCGGTCGATGGCCTCGATCAGGCCGAAGGTGCCCATGCTCACCAGGTCGTCCACGTCCACCGACGCGGGGAGCGTGGTCACCATGCGCTCGGCCAGGTACTGCACGAGCGGGAAGTAGGCTTCGATCAGCTGGGACTTGATCTCGGGGGCCTTCGACCGGGCGTAGGCCTCCCACAGGTGCCGATGATCGGCGTCACGAATCTTGCGCATGTCCATCCCTTCCGGGGGTCGGCCGGGGGCCGACTTCCACCACCTGACCGCGGGGCCGGATGCGCTCCGGCCGGCGGTCCCACCGTCCTTCGTGTCCTTGGGGAAATGCTCGACCCGTCCCGCAGGCGCCAACGCCGCGGGAGATGGACCGGGGACCTCGTCCGTCCGAACCGGCCCCTCGAGGGGGGCGGGCCGGGCCGCGAAGGCGGCCCGGGTCGGGGGAGCGAGGCGACGGGGGGTGGCAGGAGGGACGGAGGGGAGCCCTCCGCGTGCCTGCCTCCATGGCTTGGCAGCTGGCTGCCATTCCCCGCCGCGGGACGCGGATCGCGTCCCGTGGCCGGGTGAAGGCCCTGTAGCTTTGCGCCCCTGGCTTTCGCCAGGTTTGCCCGTTCATCCACGGTCGCACGGGGGAAAGAGCGAGGCGCCGGGGGCTCCCGGCCGCCTTGCCGCCGGGCTCCGCCGGCGACGCAGGAACCCTACCCCAGGCAAAACGGCTGGCAACCCGCGTCGAGAAAAATAACGCTCAAGTCCCCGAAGGGCCCGGCGGGACGGCTGCGGCGGGGCGGGTAGCCCATTCGTAGGTCTCGGGACGCCGTTCCGCAAACACCTCGTTGCCCGAGGGCAGCGTCTTGCGGCGGGCCTCCTCGACGTCGACGTCCACGGCGAGCAACGCCTCCGCCTGCGCGGGGGCCTCGGCGAGCGCCCGGCCGCCGGGGTCGGTCACCTGGCTCATGCCCGTAAAGCGCAGCGCCGGCCGGGGCGGGCGGGCCTCCGCGCCGAAGCGGTTGGCCGTGACGGTGAACACGCGGTTCTCCAGCCCGCGCACGCGCATGGCCTGTTGGGCCCAGCCGGGCAGCACCAGGTTGCTCGGGTGCGCCAGGACGTCGGCGCCGCGCAGCGCCAGGGTCCGCGCCGCCTCCGGGAAGAACCAGTCGAAGCAGACCAGGGGCCCGACCCGTAGGCCGCGCCCGGGCACCACGAAGAAGCCGCGGTCGCCGGGCTCGAAGAGCTCGCGCTCGAAGCCGAAGAGGTGGACCTTGCGGTAGCAGCCCCGGGGCTCGCCCCGGTCGAAGACGGCGGCGGCGTTGTAGGTCCGGGTGCCGTCGCGCTCGGCGAAGCCCGCCACCAGGAGCCCGTCCAGCGCGCGGCTTAGGGCCGCCAGGCGTCGGAGCGCGGGCCCCTCGGGGTACGGCTCGGCGAGCGCCAGCACCTCGGCCCGGTCCCGGAAGCAGTAGCCGGTGGTGGCCAGTTCGGGCAGGACCAGCAGGTCGGCCCGCGCGCCCGCGAGCAGGGCCTCGATGCGGGCGAGGTTGTCGGCCACGGCGCCGAACTCGGGCGCGGTCTGGAGGGCGGCCAGGCGGACGGGCGGCACGCGCCGAGTGTGGCACGGAAGGGCGCCGGAGGCACCCGGGGGGCACGCCGGGCTGGCGCGTCAGGCATCCAAGAGCACCCGCCGGGGCCGGGCTCGGCCGGGCGGAACGGCCGCCCTTTGCGGTCAGCGCAACCGGCGCGGGCCCGCCAGGCGCAGCAGCCGGCGCAGGGCCTCTTCGCGGGCCTCGGGCGCGCTGCGGTCCGGCAGGCCGTCGACGGCCTCGGCCGGGATCTCGAGCAGGCCCACCAGGATCTCGCGCACCAGCCGGTCCACCCGCTCGCGCACCTCGGGGCGCGGGGCCGCGTTGTGGCTGGCGGCGCGGTCGGCCAGCAGCACCAGCACGCGCAGTTCGTCCCGGCCGAGGCGCCCGCGGGCCCGGCCCAGGCTCTCGACCGCGCTGCGCACGGCGTGGCGTTCGGCGGCCTGGACGAAGCCGGCGGGGTTCTCCCGCACGGACCCGACCGCGGCGGCGAAGGCCTCGGGCCAGGCCGCCTTGAGCCGCTCGCCCAGCGCCAGCGCGTACGCCTCGCTGTGCGGGGGGTCGGTCACGGTGACGGCGCGGCGCAACGCCTCGGAGCGCAGCAGGATGTACGCAAGGCCAAGCGCCCGGCCCAGGCGCTCGCGCCCGGGGCCTTCGGCCCCGGCATGGCGCGCGTGCAACTCGGCGTAGCGCTGGCGGGCCTCGGCCGGCAGGTGCGCGGGGAGGTCCTCGGGCTTGGGGGCCTGCGCCATCGCCGCCGCGCGCTCCCAGAAGAGTTCCGCGAAGGCGAGGTCGGCGGCGTGGTCCGGCACGCCGCGGGCGAGCAGGCCGCGCTCCAGGTCCAGGCCCAGCTCGCGCCGGGCGAGCAGGCCCAGGCCCCGGGCGGCGAGCAGCCGCGTGCCGTCCCGCTTGAGGCGCTCCAGGGGCGCCAGCCCGCCGCGGCCTTCGCCCCCGGGGTCCGTCAGGTGCTTGAGCCGGCGGTGGAAGTGCTGGCGCTCGGCCTCGCCCAGGTTGCGCAGGCGGATCACGTTCTGCGCGATGCGCTGGCGCTGCGCCTCCTCGAGCCGCTCCCAACCGGGGATGCGCGTGCGCAGGAACTCGAGTTCCCGGGGCTTGAGCTCGGAGAGGAAGTCGCGCGGCCCCGAAGCCCCCGGCGCCTCCTCGGCCCGGGCGTGGGGCCCGAGCACCACGCCGCCGGCTCCGAGGATCAGGAGCGCGAGCAGGCTCGCGGCAAGGCGGCGCGGCAGGGCCACGGCTAGCCCCCGTCCCCGTCCAGGTCCGCGTCCAGGACGGCGTCGCCCAGCGCCAGCAGCACGTCGGCCTGTTCGAGCAGCGTGCGCAGGTGGTCGTCCGGAACCTGCTCGAGCAGCGCGACCACGTCGGTGCCCGGGGCGGGCTCGGGGCGGTCGACGGCCGAGGCCGCGCCGGGCGGCCCCTGCGGGTCCCGGATCGCCAGGCCAAGCCCCGCCCCGACCCCGAGCAGCAGGGCGGCCGCGGCCAGCGCCGGGCGGGAGCGGAGAAGCCGGCCGACCAGGCGCAGCCGGGGGCGCCCGGCGGGGGCGCCGACGGCCCCAAGGACGCGCTCGGCAAAGCCCGGCCGCGCGGGCTCGGCCACGTAGGTCCCCAACAGGTCCCAGATCCGGCGCAGGTGCTCGACCTCGCGCAGCGCCTCCGGGTCCCCGTCGAGCCACTGCCCCACCGCGCGGGCGGCGGCCGGATCCAGTTCGCCGTCCAGGTAGGCGCTGATCAGTTCCTGGCGTTCGGCCTCGGAAAGGCGCGCGGGGTCCGGGGGGCTGGGCGGGCGGGAAGTCATGGGCGGAAGCCTTGGGGGAAGGGGCCGTCAGGGCACAGGGTACGAGGGGCGGCGGGACGGCGGAGGGGAGGAGGAGCCAGGGTGGGGGGGCCGGGCGGCTCGCGCGGTCTCCGCTCCCCGGGGACCGTGGGCGAAAGCCCGGGCCGGGAGCGGGCGCCTTGCGCCGGGCGCCAGGCCCCTGCTGAAACCCGCCCGGGGCTCACGGGTTGCCCTCCGGCACCGGCTCGGAGCCGGCCTCGACCAGGTGCCCCAGCGCGCGGCGCAGGTGGTCGCGGGCGCGCGTGAGGAGCGACTTCACGGCCGGGATGGTCGTCCCCATCGCCTCGGCCACCTCCTCGTAGGAGCAGCCCTCGAAGCGGGAGAGCACCAGGGCCAGGCGCTGTTGCTCGGGCAGGCGGTCCACGGCCGCGCGAACCTGCGCGGCGACCTCCCCCTCCTCGAGCCGGGCAGAGGGGGCCCGGGCCCGGCCATCGGCCAGCGCCGGCCCGGCGCCCGGGGCGCCGTCGCCGTCGCCGAACACGGCGGTGAAGGCCTGCACGCGGCGGTTCTTCTCGGCCCGCAGCCGCCGGATCTCGTTGAGGCAGGCGTTCACGGTCACGCTGTAGAGCCAGGTCTTCACCTTGGCCTTGGGCTGGTAGGTCGCCTTGCCCCGGTAGACCCGGATGAAGACCTGCTGCGCGACGTCCTCCACGCCCGCGTAGCGCGAGCCCAGGTAGCGGCGCACGACCGCGTGCACCATGCCCTGGTACTTGTGCAGCAGCACCTCGAAGGCGCCGTCGTCGCCCTGCTGGAAGCGCTGCATGAGGAGCTGGTCGGCGTCGGGCATGGAGCCTTCCGGGGCCAAGGGGCCTATACCCGCCCCGGGCCCAGGGGTTGCGCGCGGCCGTCGGGCGCCGGGCCCCCGGCCGGCCCGTCGGCGTAGACCCTACCTCGGCGACCCGATCCGCGAAGGAGGCCAGGCCCGCCAGCGCACGGGGCCCACCACCTGCGAGACGTGGATGTCGGAGACCTCGGCCCAGCGCGAGTCCCGGCTGTTGTTCGTGTTGTCCCCCAGGAAGAAGAGGTGGCCCTCGGGCACCCGGTGGGGGTTGAGCGGGAGCCCGTCCCCGGACGGGGCGCCGATCCCCCCGTCGTAGGAGTAGTGCAGGTCGCGGTCCAGGCGCAGCCGCCCGGCCCGCGTGAGACCGGCGAGCACGACGGCGGGGCGCAGCGTTCCGTACGGGGCGCGGCGCTCCTCGCGGTGCACCCAGCCGCCGACGCGCGCGCTCACGCGGCCGTCCACGTAGCCCAGTTCCACCTCGAAGGGCCCGGGCGCCAAAGGGGGGTCGGGGGCCCGCGCGAGTTCGACGGGCCGCGCCTCCCCGCGCTGCTCGAGGAGCCGCACGCCCGCGTCGTCCAGCACCAGGCGGAAGCGCGCCGGGGGCAGCTCCTCGGGGCCGCGGCGCAGCAACTCGAGTTCGACCCGCCCCCCGGCCGCGCGCGTGCCCTCGAGCACGGCGAAGCCGTCCTGGAGCGCGAACGGGTAGGGCGCCCCTCCGGGGCCGTCGGGCGCAAGGTGCGCCACGGGCGGCTCAAGGCGCCGGGGCGTCGGCCCGGGCGCGCCCGTCGGCCCGGCCGGGTCGAGCGCCGACAGGTCCCACTCGTAGGCCGGCGCGCGCAGCGCCGCCACCAGGTCCCAGGGCTTGGCCAGGAGGAGGCCGTCCGCGTACACGTCGCCGAGCCGAAGGGCGATCTCCTCGCCCGGCAGCCCGGCGACGCGCTTCACGAAGGTGTCGTCGCCGCGCCGGTAGGTGACGATGCTCCAGCGCTCGGGCACCTCGGGCCGCCCGAGCAACCACACCACGACCCGGTCCCCCACGCCCAGCGTCGGGGTCATGGACGGCGACGGGATCTGGTACACGCGCACGACGAAGGCCTGGAGGAGGAAGTACGCCGCCAGCACCCCCAGCAGCCACGGGCCCTCGTGCACGGCCAGGCGTCGCAGGCCGTCCCCGAGCGTGCGCGAGAGCACGATCGTGGCGCGCCCCCGCGCCACGCGCTCCAGCACGCCGCGGGCCGCGCGCAGCGACCCGAACTCCGAAAGCCGGTCCGCAACGCGCAGCGACTCCAGGTGGGCCGCGACGTCGGCCCGGATGCGCTCGCGGGTCGCTTCGTCGCGCACGCGGCGCGTGAGCGCGACGGCCGTTTCGCGCACGCCCCGGTCGCGCGAGGCCACGACGTCAAGGACCGGCTCCCCCGGGGGGGGCGCCGCCGTCGCCAGGCCGTAGCGGGTGAGCCCG
>JAPKHB010000184.1 GCA_026647295.1 Planctomycetota bacterium
CTCGACTTTCTGGATGCGCTGCGCGCGCAGGCGCTCCTCGCCGCCGCCGGGGACCGGCGCCGCGGGGTCGGGCGGGGGGAGGTCGGCGGACGGCATCGGCGCCGATTCTGCCGCAGGGGGGGCGCGCCCGCCCCGTTTCCCGCCGGGCGGGCCGCGGCGGCCCGCGGCGGCGCCGCGAAGGGTTGGAGGCCCCGGCCCGGCACAGGGCGCCTCGAATGATGCACCGGAGGCTGGCTCCGTACGGTCAATCGAGGGCGAGGGTCCGGCCTTCGCCCAGGGTGAGCACCTCGACGCCGTCCTCGGTGACGGTCACGGTGTGCTCGAACTGGGCCGAGAGCGAGTGGTCCACGGTGACGGCGGTCCAGTGGTCGGCCAGGATCTGGCAGCGCCAGTCGCCCATGTTGATCATCGGTTCGACGGTGAAGGTCATCCCGGGGCGCAGCTCCAGCCCCTGCCCGCGCCGCCCGGCGTGCGAGATGGTGGGCGGCCCGTGGAAGATGCGCCCGATGCCATGGCCCGCGAACTGGGTCACGACGGAGTGCCCGCGGGCGTGGGCGTACTCGACGATCGCCGCGCCGATGTCCCCCACGTGGGCCCCGGGCCGCACGGCGGCGATGCCGCGCCGCATGCACTCGAAGGTGTCCTCCACCAGGCGGCGCGCCTCCGGGTCCACCTCCCCCACCAGGAAGGTCCGGGACGTGTCGCCGTAATAGCCGTCCAGGATCGGCGTCACGTCCACGTTGACGATGTCCCCCTCCTTGAGCACGTGCTGGTCGCTGGGGATCCCGTGGCAGACCACGTGGTTCACCGAGGTGCAGCAGTGCTTGGGGAAGGGGTGGCGGCTGCCCTTGGGGTAGCCCAGCGGGGCGCACACCCCCCCGCGTTCGTGGGTCAGGCGGGCCACCAGCCGGTCGATCTCGCCGGTCGTCACGCCCGGGCGCACGAGGCCCTCCACCTGGTCGAGGATCCAGGCGGCAAAGCGCCCCACGACGCGCATCTTCTCCACCTCCTGGGGCGCCAGGATGACGGCGGGCGGGCGGCGGGCGCTGCGGGGCATCGGCCCACTGTACCGGCTGGGCGCGGCCCCGGGACCCCGGGCCAGGGCCGCCGGGCACGGGGCCCACCCGCGCGGGGGGCGTCCCCCCGCAGCCCTAGACTCGCCGGGGTCACCGGCCCAGGAGGCCCCATGTCCGACGTCCGACGCCCGGCGCGCGTGCGCGCCGTGGTGGACGAACTGCTCGCCGATCCCTACCTCGGCCGCTGCGTGGTCGCCCACCGGGTGGAGCCGGCCACCCCGGCGCGGACGGCCCCGCTGCCGCCGGACCTCGACCCGCGCCTGCCGGCCGCGCTCGCCGCCCGCGGGATCACGCAGCTCTATGCCCACCAGCGCGAGGCCTTCGACCGGGTGCGCGCGGGCCGGCACACGGTCGTCGTCACGCCGACGGCCAGCGGCAAGACGCTCTGCTACAACCTGCCCGTCCTGGACGCCCTGCTCAAGGATCCCGGGGCGCGCGCCCTGTACCTGTTCCCCACCAAGGCGCTCGCCCGCGACCAGAACGCCGAACTCACGGCCCTGATGGAGGCGTGCGGGGCGGGGTTGGGGGCCGCGGTCTACGACGGCGACACCCCGCCGGCGGAGCGCCGCGTGGTCCGGGACCGGGCGCAGGTGGTGCTGTCCAACCCGGACATGCTCCACACCGCCATCCTGCCCCACCACGCCCGCTGGATGCGCCTGTTCGAGAACCTGAAGGTGGTCGTCGTCGACGAGTTGCACACCTACCGGGGGGTGTTCGGCTCGCACCTGGCCAACGTGATCCGCCGGCTCCAGCGCATCTGCCGCTTCCACGGCTCCGACCCGGTGTTCCTGGCGGCCAGCGCCACGATCGCCAACGCCCGCGCCCTGGCCGAACGCCTGCTCGAGGTCCCCGTGGAGGCCCTCACCGCCAACGGAGCGCCGCTGGGCGAACGCCACCTCCTGATGGTCAACCCCCCCGTGGTCGACGCGACGCTGGGGCTGCGCGCCTCGTACCTCGGCGTGGCCCGCCAGGTGGCGCGCCGCTTCCTGGAACAGGGCGTGCACACCATCGTGTTCTGCGGCTCGCGCACCGTGACCGAGGTGATGACGAAGTACCTCAAGGACCTCTTCCGCCACCGCGTGGACCGCCGACCCCGGGTCGTGGGCTACCGCGGGGGCTACCTGCCGCAGGAGCGGCGGGCCATCGAGCGGGGCCTGCGCGAGGGCGAGATCCTGGGCGTCGTCTCGACCAACGCGCTGGAGTTGGGCGTGGACATCGGCTCGCTGGACGCGAGCGTGATCGCGGGCTACCCCGGCACCGTGGCGAGCACCCGCCAGCAGGCCGGCCGCGCCGGCCGCCGCCAGGGCATGAGCGCCGCCGTCCTGGTGCTGCGCTCCCACCCGCTCGACCAGTACCTGGCCGACCACCCCGAGTTCGTGCTCGAGGGCTCGCCCGAGGCCGCGCAGGTCAACCCCGACAACCTCCAGATCCTGGTCAGCCACCTGAAGTGCGCGGCCTTCGAGATCCCGCTGGCCGACGGCGAGGCCTTCGGACGCCGGGACGAGGCCGGCCGCGCGGAGACCGGGGCCCTGCTCGCCTGGCTCGAGGAGCGCGGCGTGCTGCGGCACACCGGCGGCGCGTGGCACTGGTCCCACGAGGCGTACCCCGCCAACGACATCTCCCTGCGCAGCGTCACCTCGACCAACTTCGTGGTCGTGGACACGACGGGCAACCGCAACGAGGTGATCGCCGAGGTCGACTACGCCTGGGCCTTCACGACGATCCACGAGGGCGCCATCTACATGGTGCAGAGCGAGCAGTACCACGTGGACCGCCTGGACTGGGACCGCCGCAAGGCCTTCGTCCGGCGCGTCGAGAGCGAGTACTACACCGACGCCCTGTCCTACGCGCGCCTCAAGGTCCTGCAGGTGCTGCGCGCGGCGCGCCACCCCTGCGGCGCCGAGTACGGCGAGGTCGAGGTGGTGCGCAAGGCCGTGGGCTACAAGAAGATCAAGTTCTACACCCAGGAGAACCTGGGCTGGGGCGACATCCTCCTGCCCGAGGACACCTACCACACGCAGGCCACCTGGTTCACCGTGCCCGACGAGGTCGCGCGGGGCCTGGCGATCCCCAAGCCCGACCTGGTCGACGCCCTGCAGGGGATCGCGCACGTCTGCCACGGGCTCGCCTCGCTGCTGCTCATGTGCGACGGCCGGGACCTGGGGGTGGTGATCGGCGACCAGCGCCGGGCGTGGTTCCTCGAGCCCCGCCGCCCCGGCACGGCCCCCACGCCCCCGCCCGAGGGCTTCGAGCCCACGATCTACCTCTACGACCAGTACTCCGGGGGCATCGGCCTGGCCGAAGCCCTCCACCCGCTCTACGCGCCGCTGGTGGTCGGCGCGCTCGAGCGCCTCCAGGGCTGCCCGTGCGAGCGCGGCTGCCCCTCCTGCGTGGGCCCGCCCCAGGAGGTCGGCCCGCGCGCAAAGGCGCACGCGGCCCGGCTGCTGGTCGCGCTGCTCTCCGCCGAGCGCGCCGCGCCCGACGGCCCCGGGGCCGCCGTCCCGCCCCTGGCGGCCCTGCTCGCGTGAGCGACCCGGCCGATCGGATCCGGCGGGTGCTCTCCGACGGCCTGCCGGCCGTCCCCCCGCCCGCCGCGCTCCCGCGGCGCACGCTCCAGGCGGTGCCCGAGGCGCTGCGCCAGCGCCTGGAGGACCTGGAGGCGGGCCAGGGGCGCCCCGACCTCCGGGGGCCCGCGGCCCCGCGCGCCCGGTCGCCCCTTCGGGCCTCGGGCGCCGACGCCGACGATCCGTCGGCGGTCGGGCCCCCGGCGCTTGGGCCCGAGCCCGGCGACCCGACGGCGCCTGCGCTGGAGGCGCGCCTCGGGGCGCGCCCGCGCGCGACGGCGCTCGGCGAGTTCCTCGAGGTGGAGCGCCGGGTCCCGCTCTCGGCCCGCCACGGGCGCGTGCGGCTCGCCGACGCGCTCGCCCACCCGGTGCCCCTCCGGGACCGCGACGCGCCGGCCGGAGGCCTCACGGCCCTGCGCGCCGCGGACGCCGTGTTCCTCGACACCGAGACGACCGGCCTCGCCGGCGGCACGGGCACGGTGGCCTTCCTCGTCGGGGCCGGCTTCGTCGAGGGCGAGCACTTCGTGGTGCGCCAGTACTTCCTCCGGGACTTCCCCGAGGAGGCCGCCCTGCTCGGGGCGCTGCGCGCGGACCTGGGCGACCGCCCCGTCGTCTCGTTCAACGGACGCTCGTTCGACTGGCCGCTGCTCACCACGCGCTGGCGCCTCAACCGCCGGGCCCACGAGCGCGCGGGCTGGCCCGGCGGCGAGCCGTCCCCGCCGGCGCACCTGGACCTGCTCCTCACCGCGCGGCGGCTGTGGGCGAGCACGCTCCACTCGCACGCGCTCGCGGCGCTGGAGCGCCACGTCCTGGGCCTGGCCCGCGGGGAGGACCTGGGCGGCTGGCAGATCCCGATGGCCTGGTTCGACTACCTGCGCGGCGGCGACCGCCTGCGCGTCGCGGAGGCCTTCCGCCACAACCAGATCGACGTCGTGAGCATGCTCGCCCTGATGGGCGAGGCCGGCCGGATCCTGGCGGCGCCGGGCGCGCAGCTCGCCACGCCCGGCGACCGGCTGGGCACCGCGCGGCTCCTGCTCGAACTGGGCGACGAGGACGGGGCGCGCGCCTGCCTCGGGGCGGGCATCGCCGAGGCCGACGCGGCGGAAGGCCGACCGTTGCACCTGTTGTTGGGCTGGATCGAGCGGCGGGCCGGCCGCGACGCCGAGGCGCTGGCGCACTACGAACGCGCCGCCGCGCTGGCCCCGCCGGGGGAGGTGGACGCCCACGAGCAGGTGGCCAAGTTGCTCGAACACCGCCGGCGCGACTACGCCGGCGCGCGGCGCTACGCGCGGGCGGCGCTGGCCCAGGTGCCCCCGGGCTCCAGCGCGGCGCGGGCGCTGGAGCATCGCCTGGAGCGCCTCGACCGGCGCATGGCCCGCCGCGCCGCGGAGGGCCAGGCGCGCGGGCCCGGGCCCGACGCCGCCCGGGCCCCCCCGGCGCGCGGGGCGTAGAATCCGGCGCCATGAGCCCGCGCATCCACACCCTGCTCCCGCCCGGCGGCTTCCACAACCTGGTGGGCTACCACATGGCGGCGCTGGACCTGGCGCTGGAGGAACTCCGCGCCGCCGCCCGCGGCGCGAGCGAGGACCCGCGCCCGGTGCTGCGCGAAGCCGGCGAACTCGAGGCCGCGTGGATCCACCACGGCGTGGGCGGCGTGCCCACGCCCCGGGCGCCCGCCGCGGACGAGCCGCCCGACGCCTGGCTCGGCTGGCTCGACGCCGTGCGCACCGTGACGCAGATGGTGCTGCGGCCGCTGGCCGACCGGGACCTGGAGCGCCTCGTGCGCCGGCCGGGCCCGGGCGGCGAGACCCCGCGCACCCTGCGCCGGCTCCTCGCCGAGTTGCACTTCGAACTCGGCCGCCGCTGCGGGCGGCTGCGCTAGACCCCGCGGGGGGGACGCGCCGGCGGCGGCGCCGCCTCGTGTCGCGGTCGGGTTAGCCCCCGCCCGCCTTGGCGAGCGCCTCGATGCGCTTGAGGCGCTGGCGCTCCTCGGGCGTGGGGGCCGGGAGCCCCTCGCGCAGGCTGGCGGCCATCGCGCGCAGGCCGGCCAGGAGCGTCTCGCGCGACGCGGCCGGGATGCTGCGGGCCGTGAAGCCCTCGCGCGCCGCCTGGTCGGCGAGCGCCTCCAGGTCGGCCGCCCGGCCCTCGTTGGCCAACAGGTAGCCGGTGAGCGCCGCTTCGCGGGAGCGCAGGTACTCGACGTAGCCCTCCAGGACCTCCACGCGCCGCTGGAGGGCCGCCTCCCGGGCGGGCTCGTCGGCGCCGGCCAGGACGTGCGCCCCCAGGACGAGCAGGACAGCGGTGCCAAGGACGAGGGCGGTAGCGCGCATGGGATCCTCCGGCACCCCCCGCGGGGGGCGACCCCTCCATGGTAGGTTCCCGCCCCCCGGCGCAAGGCCCGGGTCGCAAGGCTTCCGGAATCGGCCTTCCGCCCGGGGCGTTGTCCGGCCGGACCCCCCGCCCCCGCGATGTCGCCGCACCTCCCCCCCGCCCTGCTCCTCGCCGCCCTGCTCGCGGGCGTGGCGTGGCGCACCGCCGCCCGGCCGTCCGAGCCCCTCTCGGAGGACCGCATCCGGGGCCACGTGGAGAGCGAGGACCCCGACCGCCTGCTACCGGCGCTGGACCGCTACCTCGCCCGCTTCGACGCGCCGCACAACCGCTGGTTCGCCGCCGGCGTGCTCCTCAGGCTCAAGGAGTACGCCCGGGCGCTCGAGGCGGTGTTCGGCGTCGAGGCGCTCGCCGCCGACCCGGACACCCCCCAGCGCTTCGCCCGGGAGGCCCTCTACGCGATCGGCTGGGAGGACGAGCGCCGCGCGGTGCCCACGCCCTTCATGCCGCGCTGCCTGGTCATCCTGGCCGAGGGCGGGGATCCCTGGGCCGTACGGGCGCTGGAGCGGGTGGCCGGCGAGTCCGAACTCCACGCCGCGACCCTGGTCTACTTCCCCGCCTTCCGCGAAGCGGGGCGTGCGCCCATGCGCGTGATCGAGCGCGCCTTCCGCGCCCGCGGGCAGGAGGCCTTCCTGGTCGCGGCCGCGCTGGGCGCGCTCGACCACCACGAGTACCCCGAACGCGAGGCCGACATCGACCGCCTGATCGAGGTGCTGGGCCTGGAGCGCTGGCGGGTGCACAACAAGGACGTGTGGGGCGTGGCGGCCTTCGCGCTCGGGCGCAGCACCGCCCCGCGGGCGATCGAGGCCCTGCTCGAGGCCCGCCGCCGCGTGCCGGACCCCGCCAGCGAGGACGGCGCGCTCGAACATGCGATCCTCACCAACGGCCTCCTGGCCGCCGGCCGCATGGACGAACGCGAGGTGGTCGAGCGGCTGGTCTTCCGCGAGCGCCCCGCGCCGCTGCTCACCTCCTGGTACGTGGACGCGCTCCTGGCCTGCTTCATCCGGGACGGCGACGAGGCCGCCCGGCGCAGCCTCCGGCGGGTCTGGGAGGAGCAGGGGCCCCTGATGGTCGAGCAGCGCTGGCGCATCGCCCGCGGCCTGCTGCTCCAGGAGCACCGGCCGGACCCGGCGGCCCCCTGGTTGCCGGTGATGCTCGCCGACCTGGAGGCGCCCGGGGCGCCGCTGTTGAGCCAGGCGCTCGGGGCGGCCTGGCGCCTGCGCAAGGGCGAGCCGGGGGCGCGCGAGCGGCTGGTGGCGCTCCTGCACGAGGCGGCAAGGGGCGCCCAGGGCGAGGCGGCCGGCGTGGACGAGCGCCTGGCGGGCGCGCGGCCCTTCCTGGAGGCCCTGCGCGCGCTGTGGCTGTACGGCGCCCCGGGCGATGGGCAGCGCTGATCGGGGCATAAGCGCTTCGCGTGCGGGGCTGGGGGAGCCCGGCGGCAGAATCCCCGGGGTCAAGGCCCCAGGAGCTTCGCCGATGTCACCCACCGCCCCGCCCGCGCCTGCCCGCTTCCCCCCCACCCCGACCCCCACCGGCCCCGTGACGAAGGAGAGGTCCCCCGTGAGCGCCCAGGG
>JAPKHB010000185.1 GCA_026647295.1 Planctomycetota bacterium
GGGGGCGCGCTCGTTTGCGCGCTTCGAAGCGGCCGTGAAGGGGGTGTTCGGGCACCGCCACGTCATCCCCACCCACCAGGGCCGCGCGAGCGAACGGCTGCTGTGCGCGGCGCTGCTGGCGCCTGGGCAGGTGGTACCCGGCAACACCCACTTCGACACCACCCGGGCCAACATCGAGGCGCTGGGCGCCGAGGCGCTCGACCTCCCGGTGGCCGCGGCCCGCGACCCCGAGAGCCGGGCCCCGTTCAAGGGCAACGTCGACCTGGACGCCCTGGAGACGACGCTCGCGCGGCTCGGCCGCGCGCGCGTGCCCTTCGTGCTGATCACCGTCACCAACAACTCGGGGGGCGGGCAGCCGGTGAGCCTCGAGAACGTGCGGGGGGCGCGGGCTTGCTGCGACCGCCACGGGGTTCCCCTGTGGATCGACGCGGCGCGCTTCGCCGAAAACGCCTGGTTCATCCGGGAGCGGGAGCCGGGCTGGGCGACGGCCCGGCCGCTCGACGTAGCCCGGGCGCTGTTCGCCCTCTCCGACGGCGCCCTCATGAGCATGAAGAAGGACGCCTTCGGGAACATCGGCGGCGTGCTGACCCTCAACGACGACGCGCTGGCCGAGCAGATCCGCACGCAGTTGATCCTGACGGAGGGCTTCGTGACCTACGGGGGCCTGGCCGGCCGCGACCTGGAGGCGCTCGCCGTGGGGCTCGAGGAGGTGCTCGACGAGGACTACCTGCGCTACCGCATCGCCTCGACGCGCTACGTGGGCCAGGGGCTCGCGGCGGCGCACGTCCCCGTGCTCCAGCCCTTCGGGGGCCACGCGGTGTACCTGGACGGGCGGCGCTTCTGTGCCCACCTCCCGGCGGAGCGCCTGCCGGCGTGGTCGCTCTCGGTGGCGCTGTACGAGCACGCCGGCGTGCGGTCGTGCGAGATCGGGAACGTGATGTTCGGGCGCCCCACGGCCAACGGCACCTGGGAGTGGCCGGCGCTCGACCTCGTCCGGCTCGCGATCCCCCGCCGCGTCTACACGCAGAGCCACATGGACTACCTCATCGAGGCCACCGGCGAGTTGTACGCCCGCCGGGCGGAGATCGCGGGCCTGCGTTTCCTCGAGCGCCGGCCGGTGCTCCCGCACTTCACCGCCCGCTTCGCGCGGGCGTGAGCGCCGCGGCAAGCGTTCAGCCCCTTCGACCTCGGGCGGCACGTCCGGCGCGGGAACCCTCCCTCCGATTGCGGGATCCGGCCCCGTTCCCAGGCCATCGGCGCGCCCGGAGGGGCGCGGGGGGGTGCAGGGGGGGTGCGCGCAGCACCTCCCCTGTCAAGACAAGGCACGCTAGAGCGTGCCCGTCTTGCAAAGTCCGCGCGGGAGCGCGGAGCAAGGGGCAGGTGGCGAGGCGCGGAAAGTGCCAGCATCCAAATGGGCTGCCGCTCCCTTGCGCCGGGGAGGAAAGCCGTGGAGGACGACGCGTGGTCTGCCCACGCGAGGACGACGAAGGGCCCGAGCGCCCCCTCCCGGTGCGCCGTACGTCCGCCGTTCCGACCCCTGAACGCCTACGCGCCGCGCGGCGTCGGGCTAGCGCCCGATCCGGTGGCGGCCCGGGCCGAGGCCGCGCCGCTCGGTGGTCTGGCCGTCGGCCCAGGTGACGCGGACGCGCGTCGCCCGCTCCGCCGTCCCGAGGCCGAAGACGAGTTCCGCCGCGTGGGCGCTCGCAAAGGAGACGTCCGCGCCCCACCAGCGCCACGCATGGGCTCCGCCCGCCTCGACCTCGACCCGGGCCCCCTGGCGCAGCGCGTCGGGCGCGTCGAGCCGCAGGGCCAGCCCGCGGTTGGGGGTGACGGTGTCGTTGCGCAGCAGCAGCAGGGGCCCGCGGTTGACCCACACCGCCAGGTCGACGTCCCCGTCGCCGTCGTAGTCGGCCACCGCCAGGCCCCGGGCCGACCAGGGCCGGCGCAGCGCCGGCCCGGCCTCCGGGGCCACGTCGTGGAAGAAGGCGCCCGCGTTCCAGAGCAGGAAGAGCGGCTCTGCGATCAGGTGCCGGGCGTCGGCCTTGTCCTCCAAGGTGCTGCCGTTGGCCACCGCGAGGTCCAGCCGGCCGTCCCGGTCCAGGTCGAGGAAGGCCGAGCCCCAGCCGACGCGGTCGAGCGAGATCTCGCCCAGGCGCAGGGCCCGGGTCTTGTCGCGGTACTCGACGCGGCCGGGGGCCACGCGCACGCTCTCGTACAGCGCGTTCTCCTGGGCCACCCAGTGGGTGATGAACAGGTCGGGGAGCCCGTCGGCCTGACCCGTCATCGCACCCGTCTCCGCGATCGACAGCCCCATCGAGCCGCGCGGGTCCGCGGTCCCGGTCGCGGCGCCCAGGTCGGTGAAGGGAACCGGGGCCCCGGGGCGCACCTGGGCGCCCAGGTTGCGGTAGAGCCGGTTGGAGCTCACGTCGTTGTTCACGTACAGGTCGAGCCAGCCATCGCCGTCCAGGTCGCAGAAGGCGGCGACGAGGCTCCGGCCGTCGGCGTTGGTGACGTGGGCGCGGGCCGTCACGTCCTCGAAGGTCCCGTCGCCGCGGTTGCGGTAGAGACGGTTGGGGACGGGGTCGAAGGCGTTGGGGTTGAGCGTGAAGGGGACCGCGAAGCGTCCGCCGCCCATCGGGACGGTCGTGGGCAGGCCCGGCACGTCGGTGTCGTAGCGCACGTAGTTGCACACGTACAGGTCGACGTGGCCGTCGCGGTCGTAGTCCCCCCAGGCCGAGCCGACCGACCAGGCGGGGTCGTCCACGCCGGCGGTGCGCGCCACGTCCTCGAAGGTGCCGTCGCCCCGGTTGCGGAAGAGCCGGTTCGGGCCCCGGTTGGTGACGTAGAGGTCGGGGTGCCCGTCGGCGTCGAAGTCGCACACCGAGACGCCCATGCCGTAGCCCTGCGGGTCGCCGACGCCCGCGGCCTGCGTCACGTCCTCGAAGGTGCCGTCGCCGCGGTTGCGATAGAGGCGGTTGGAGGCCGCGGCGGGGTCGGCCGGGTCGTCCGGGTCGGGGAAGTTGACCAGGTAGAGGTCGAAGTCCCCGTCGCCGTCATGGTCGATCCAGGCCAGGCCCGAGCCGGTGTCCTCGGGCAGGCTGCGCGTGCGCCGGCCGGGGCCGTGGCGGGCCACGATGCCGGAGGGCGCCGCCACCTCCGCAAAGCGCACCGGCGGCGCCGCCACCCCGGCGCCGCTGCGGTGGGCGTCGGTGAGGCCGGCCGTCGGGTCGGCGACGTCGGTGTCGCGCGCGCGGGCGATCCAGACGCCGGCCGCCGCGAGGGCGGCCGTCCCGAGCACGGTGGCGGCGACGGCCTGGACCAGGCGGCGCCGGCGGCGGCTCGCAGGGCGCGGGAGGGCCATGGCCCGCCTCACGCCGTGTTTCGGGGGCGCGCGCCGCCCACCTAGCGCCCCTCCCCGTCCGGCTCGACCGCCACCGTGAGCCGGGTGGCCGCCTTGGTCACGATCGGCTGCCAGACCCCGCTCTCGCGCTCCATCTGCGGCACGACCGCGTCCAGGAATTGCTGGCGGTAGCGGCGGAACTTGAGCTCGGCCTCGACCGTGAGCGGCCCCCGGACGTCGGCCGGGAGGTCGAGTTCGTACACCTGCGTGTCGGAGTAGCCCGGGAAGATCACGCGCTGGCCGAGCCCCCCGGCCTTGCGCCAGAGTTCGTGGCGGACCAGCAGGTTGCCGTCGGCGTCCAGCGGCATGCCCTCGAGCACCAGCGTGCCCTGGTTGCGGGCGTTGCCGAGTTGGTGCTCGACGCCGAGGAAGTCCTCGATGCGCCGGGTCTCGGGGTTCACGCGGCCCCACTCCCCCAGCCGGCGCCCGGTGGCGTCCTCGACGCGCAGGTGGATCCAGGCCTGCATGAAGTCCAGGGGTCCGGTCGTGAAGTTGTGGCCCACCCGGCGGTTGGTCACGACGGCGCGCAGCTTGAGCCGCTCGCCGGACCGCAGCGCCGGCGGGCCGGCCACCTCGAGCGCGACGGCGGGGCCCTCGCGGCTCTTCCAGATCGCCTCGATCTCCGGGATGACCGTGCGCCCCTCGATCCACTCGCGGGTGAGCGCCACGTGCCGCTCCCAGCCCTCGAGCTGGAGCACCTCGGGCATCAGGAGGTTGGTGGCGATCGTGCCGTGGTGGCGGTGGGCCCCGTCGGTGCGCGTGCGCCGCCCGTCTCCCCCCTCGCCGTGGCCCGGGTCGGTCGAGCCGGGCACGAGCCGCATGTGGCAGTCGCGGCACGACAGGCTGGTCTCGGGGTCGCTCACGTGCCAGTGCGAGTTGCGCCACTCGTCGTACTGGTTCTGGCCCGGGCTCAAGCCGAAGCGGTTGAGCGCCTCGGGGATGAACTGCTTGTGGTAGGCGCCGCAGAACTCCGGGGCCCGCAGGATGTTGCGGTCGTAGTCGGCCAGGTGCTGGCGGGGCCAGGCGCGGATGAGGAAGTCGCTGACCACCTTCTTGAGGCCCGTCTCGCCCTCCCAGACGTACTTCTGCGGCGGGGTGAGGACGTAGTCCCCGTTGCCCCGCTGGTCCACCGCGGAGATGCTGTGGCACACCACGCACGAGCAGCCCTCCTGCATGCCCGGCGCCGACAGGTCCAGGTTGTGCACGTCCTTCGCGCCCGCGAACAGCGAGATGGGGTCGTGGCAGCCCGCGCAGTAGCGCGCCTCGGGGGCACCGCGCTCCGCGGCGAAGTCGCGTTGGACGGCCTGGAAGGGCGGGTTCATGGCCGAGAAGCGGTGCGCGCTGGGGAGCCACTCGTGGTAGATCGCGTCGTGGCACCCCGTCGTGCCGCACGAAGCCGAGCCGGAGAGCAGGGCCGGGTCGACGAAACGGCCGCTCGCCGTGCGGGCGTAGCTCGGGGCGAACGGGCTGCCCCGGTATTCGTCGAAGCTGTCCACGTACTCCGAAAGGGCGTAGCTCTCGGGGATGTCCATCTCGCCCGGGGCCGCGGGCAGCGCCAGCATCCCGGCCAGGACGGCCGCGGCGGCCCCGGCCACGCCGCCCAGCGTGCGGCGCACAAAGACGCCGACGGCCCGGGCGAGTGCCGGGGTGCGGGCGATCACCGCCCGGCGCCGGGCGTAGGCGAGCGGCACGTGGACGCACAGGGTCGCCAGGGCCCCGACCCCGCTCACCAGGTGGACGAGGTTCCAGACCTCCGGGCGCCGGGGCCCGAAGAGGCAGGTCCAGGTGAGGACCAGTCCGCTGACGACCGAGACGGCGACGAAGGCGAGCAGCGCGTAGCCCAGCCACATCACCGCCGTGAGCGTCTGGCCGCGCCAGGCGCGCCAGTGCCGCCAGGCATAGAGGCCGACGGGAAACAGCGCAAGGATCCCCAACAGCGTGTGGAGCAGCACCTGCACCTGTGCCGCGAGCGAGAAGGGGCCGAGCCAGATCCACAGGCCCGTGAGGCCGAGCACGAGCAGGCTCGCGCTGGAGAACGCCGCGAGCGGGCTCTGCCGGCCGTCGCGCGCGAGGTCGGTCGGGTGGGCCGCGCGGACGGGCAAAGGGGCCACGGCGCCGACCGCGTCCGGGGCCCGGGTCTCGCACAACGGGCGCTCGGGCATGCGGAATCCTCCACGATTCATGCGCGTGGAATGAAACGAACGCCTCGCGCGTGCGATTCCCGTTCCGGGGGCAGGGCGTGCCGGCTGCGGGCGCCTCGGGCGGCCCCGATCGTCATCCATCAGCGCCGGTGTCGTTTGGGGCCACGGGTCGCGCGTTGGGTCCCCCCGCGGCAGGGCGCCGGGCCCGTACCGCCCGGCCCGGCGCGTGGCGGGCGCGCCCCGATTCCGGGAGGGATTTGGCTCGCGGGCTGCCCGGGGATCCTGATAATGATTCTCAAGATGCCCCAGACCCCGACCCCCGCGGATCCTCTCGGCGCGGGCCCGCGCACGCTCGCCGAGGCCGCTCCGGCCCAGACCGTGGTGGTGGCGTCGGTCGCCGGCCAGAGCCCGTTCCGCCGCCGGCTGCTCGAGCTGGGCTTCGTGGCCGGCGCGCGGGTGCGTGTCGTGCGCGTGGCGCCGCTGGGCGACCCGATGGAAGTCCAACTCCATGGCTACCACCTCTCGATCCGGCGCCGCGACGCCGCCTCCGTCCTCGTCCGCTCCGCCTGACGAGTGGGTCGTCGCGCTGGCGGGGAATCCCAACAGCGGCAAGACCACGCTCTTCAACGCGCTGACCGGGCTGCGGCGCAAGGTGGGCAACTACCCCGGGGTGACCGTGGAGCGGGTGGAGGGCCGCACCGTGCTGGCCGACGGCCGCCCCGTGCGCGTGCTCGACCTGCCCGGCTGCTACAGCCTGGGGGCCCGCTCGGAAGACGAACGCATCGCCCGGCGCGTGATCCTGGGTCTGCAGCCGGGTGTCCCCCCGCTGGCCCTGGTCGCGGCCGTGGTGGACGCGACCAGCCTCAAGCGCAGCCTCTTCTTCGTCTCCCAACTTCTCGAGACGGGGGCGCGGGTCGTGGTGGCCCTCAACATGGTGGATGCGGCCGAACGCGAGGGCTGCCCCGTGGACGCGGCGGCGCTCGAGGGGTACCTGGGCGTCCCGGTGGTGCCGGTGGTCGCGCGGCGGGGCGCGGGCCTGGACGCCCTGCGCGCCGCGTTCGACCGCGCGGCGGCGCCGGGCCGGCGCTGGGCGCTGCCCCCCGAGGGCGAGACGGCCGTGGCGGGCATCCGCGCCGCGCTTTCGGGCCGGGGCCTGGTGCCGCCCGCGGCCGAAGACGGGGAGGCCCTGCGCCTGCTCGTCCAGGCGCGCGAGGGCGATCCCTTCCTGGCCCGCGGGGGCCCGCCGCTCGAGGCGGCCGTGCGCGCGGCCCGGGCCGGCCTCGAGGCGCTGGGGCGCGACCGGGAGGCGCTGGAGGCCGAGAGCCGCTACGCGTGGTGCGACGCGGGGGTGGCGCGCACGGTGCGCCAGCCCAAGGACGAGCGCACCGTCTCCGCCTCCGAGCGCGTGGATCGCGTGCTCACGCACCGCGTCCTGGGCCCGCTGATCTTCCTGGCCGTGATGGGGACGATCTTCCAGTCCATCTACACCTGGGCCGAGCCGTTCATGGGCTGGATCGAGGCCGGGCGCACCTGGCTGCAGGAGCAGACCGCGGCCGGGCTCGGGCCCGGCCTCTTCACCGACCTGCTGACCGACGGCGTCCTGGAGGGCGTCGGCAACGTCGTGATCTTCCTGCCCCAGATCTTCCTGCTGTTCCTCTTCCTCACGGTGCTCGAAGACGTGGGTTACCTCGCCCGGGCCGCTTTCCTGGTGGACCGGGTGATGCGGGGCGCGGGACTCAACGGCAAGGCCTTCGTGCCGCTCATGTCCTCCTTCGCGTGCGCGATCCCGGGCATCATGGCGACGCGCTCGATCGAGAGCCGGCGCGACCGGCTGGTCACGATCCTGGTCGCGCCGCTCATGTCCTGCTCCGCGCGGCTTCCGGTCTACGTGCTGCTGATCGGCGCGTTCTTCGCGGCGCACGAGGGGCTCGTGCTCCTCTCCATGTACGGGCTCTCGGTCACGGCCGCGCTGGGGGTCGCCTGGGTGCTGCGGCGCACGAAGTTCCGCGGCGAAGCCAGCACCTTCCTGCTCGAACTGCCGGCCTACCGCCGCCCGCT